>JAJPIN010000245.1 GCA_021324715.1 Nitrososphaeria archaeon | reverse complement strand
CACCAGTAGCACCAGCTACAAATGCCACAACAAATGTTACTGCCCCAACTATATCACCAGTAGCACCAGCTACAAATGCCACAACAAATGTTACTGCCCCAACGGTAGCACCAGTAGCACCAGCTACAAATGCCACAACAAATGTTACTGCCCCAACGGTAGCACCAACAGGAAATCCAATACTTGATACCTTAAAGCAATTATTTGGATTGAAATAATTAACCGATAATGACACCTATATCAAATAAAGTAAAAAATTCCAATTTTAATTCCAATTTTTGCAGATTATCAGATTAAATTGCTAGATTCGCTAATCTATTAGGTTCAACGAGGTTGAGTAAATTTAATTGCTACCTGTTAAGTCGATTTGTTTTGTAATTTTAACCAATTTTTCTGGTATGATTGAGTAAATTTTTCAAGATATTCTTCGTTTAACGATTAAGTAGTTGAAGTTGAATCTTTAAGTATTTGGTTGAATAGTTAAGCATGTGTATACAATTTCATGTCGGGACGTTGGTAGAGATTGTGACTGTATAATACAAGGTGAAACTGAAGAAGAGGTCATGAAGAATGCAGCAGAACACGCAGTAAAAGGCCACGGTTACAAGGAAGAAGATATAATGACTCCCGAGATGAAGGAGAAAATAAAATCACATATTCACGAATCTTAGTGTGTTTTTTGATGAGACATTCAACAATGGTAATAAAGTTATTACTATATGCTGTAGTGGTAGGACTTTAGGTAAACATTGAATATTAAAATCTCGAGAGTTTTTTAAAACGGCCTAGTCCAATATTTGTATTCTAGATTTCTTCCTCCTTCTATAGTTCTTCTAGCTGCACAGTAGAATACCTCATACCCTGTTATCCAATTTCCTGTAAGAATACCTCTACCAGCTTTAAAATTTACAATTTTATCTCGCTCATTAGATTCTATTTCGAAATCCAATCCTAATGCTTTGATAACTTTGTCAACCATTGATTTGGAGTCAAGACGTAAAATAGCCTTGTTACCACATTCGGATAGGACTAAATCATCGAGTTTGTCAGCCCTTTGACTTACAAGTATCAGAAACAAACCAAACTTTCTTCCTTCGGCTGCTATAGTACGAAACTGTTCTCTAACTATGGTTTCATGACGGGAGCGTGGATTTGAGGGTATAAAATTATGTGCTTCATCCAGTACAATGAAAGTAGGGACTCTATGATCTTCTTCACGGGGATGCTTCATGGCCTCTTCCCATTTCTTAACGGCATTTTCCCATTCTTCAGTTAAAATTGAATTAAGAACTAATGCTCTGAGCTCATTATTTTTTATGGAGGGTAAATCTATTACTTCCAAGCGTTTGTGATCCTTCGACGAAGTCGGTCCCTTAGCAAGAATGCCAAGAGACTGATAGCGTTCAATCAAGCCAAAGTAGGCATTTACTGTTTCCCAACTGTATGACTCAAATACAAATTTAGCTTTTTCCATCGACTCATTTCCCAAACTCGCGGCTCCCGAAGATATCAGATCAATTAAGGAACCGGACTTGAACGCATCTCTTAGTATACTTCTCAATTTAGTCCTATTCTTGTCATTGGTAATTGTTTTCAAGCTTTCGTCCGCCTTTCCTCCATCCATTCTCAATTTTTCTATCATCTTCACTCTTTCTTCATCCGGCATCTCTTGCAGTTCTTTAAAATAATTCTTGACTTTACTTATGATATCCTCCTCATTGGTATTATTAGGATGTGCGGCAAATTGGGTAAACAATTCCTTTGCCCAGTTATGACAGTGAAACATTTCGGTACTCCTTGGATGTTCATTTGGTATCAGAAATTCAAGCGATATTGTAGGCCACCATATTTTCAGCTCCTCATCCTCGGCTTCCTTCGGTACTCTATTTGTCTTAATGACAAATTCATCAACTACTGGTTTCCAATTTTTTGCATATTCGTCTTCAGATTCAAGTGTAAGTTTGCCCATGCCAGTTTTAATATCATATTTTTCCCTTAGAACTTGATTAGAACTCCACAGTTCTCTATCAATTTCATTAATCTTCCTAAAATCGCCGTTAGGATCCAAAATCAGACATCTTGCTTTTGATTTGATCATAATTTCTTCAATGAGTCTGCCAAGGAAGAATGACTTTCCTGAGCCGGATTGAGCAATTATTACTGTGTGTTTGTCCATCTTTTTTGTTGGAATACGTACCATATCCAAATAGTCAGGCTTTTCCTTTGATTGTGAACAAAATTTTGGATGAAACTGGCTGTCCACAGTCCAGCCAACGTCAAGAAATGTATCTACTCCTTCTTGCAACGAATCTGAAAATATACCAACGACTCTATTTACTTTTACTCCGTTTCAAAATTTTTCAAGATGTAATACGACTAGTTCTTCCTAACTCTTAGAATGTGAGGTTACATACTTTTTGATTACCGTTTAATATCTCGCCGAGTCAAAGTGAAACTGATATTGCTAGTTTCTCAGACTGTCCGATCTTTTCATCCCTGTTATTTTCATGTCGCTTTTTCAATAAATTAAGTAACTAAACTTACAATATTCCCTCACAGACGAAAAAATGTTAAATAGTACTAGGACTTTTCTTTGCTAATGGTATTAAGAAATTTTCACGTAGTACAAGCTTCGGTGATCTCGGCATTGTTGTTAGTGTCAGCATTTTCCATTACTCAATGGAGTACCGCACAGGTTTCAGGTACATTCTCTGCAGATCTTAAACCTATGGTAGGTTCAAATTCAAAAGCAACGGGAAAGGCTACACTAGAAATCCAAGACAATGGGCAGAAGATAAAGTATGACGTTAGCGCCAATGGATTAGGCAATGTAAGCGGCGTAGTTATTTCTCAGGAGATGGGAAGTGGTAGAGCCCCTGATGTTGTGTCACTTGCGCAAGCCTCTACAAGTGGTCTTAAGTCAGGTTCAGGGAGTGCGAGTGGTACTTTTACGAAGTCTGACTTGATAGGTCCCCTACAGGGCAAAGACCTTTCAGATTTTGTGAAGGCCATAAATGATGGAAAGATCATTTTCCGCATAATGACAATTCCTTATCCATTAGGTGAAATTGTCGGCAATGTCACTGCAGGTGGCGGTGCTAGTGGCAATATGACTGCTGGTGGCAATGCGACTGCCGGCTAATCCGTAATTTTTTTTGCGGATCAGTTTTTTCTACATCTATCTTTCTAGTGACCTACGCCACTGTAGTGTAAGTATTAGTTAACATTAGTTGTTAATGCAATAATTGCTAAATGAGACCATTTTGGAAAATGCCTTTTAGTAGAATTAATTCCACAGGTTTGGAGACGTTGATACCCACGACTCTATCGGTTCTAAAATAGGATTCTGATGCAAGTAATGGAATGATAATCTTTAAAATTTTTCTTTAGAAGGAATTAGAATTACTTTACCCTGGGTCATTAGGATTCGGAAATTGGGCAATAATAGTTTTTGACTCAGGTCGTAGTTTATGATGATTGTGACGATTTATTGTTGTTACTGCTACCTGATTGTTTGCCTTGTTTTGGCAGTAGTGGAGTGAGGGCCTTGGAAACTATGAAACCTGTTACTGCTCCAATCGCGATAACTGGCAGAAGATCAGTTTGTCCTCCTAATAATCCTAGCAATAGAGTTATTGTTAATGGAAGAGGAAATACAGCACATGCGACACCAGCCATTCCTGCAGTCACTCCTACGCCCTGTGGGATAAACGTTAGTATTTCTGATAGAGCCAGTCCTAGTGTACCCCCTATGAATAGTAACGGAAATACAGGACCACCTTCAAAACCTGTGGCAAACGAAGTGCTTGTAAGTAACATCTTGAGAAGCATCATGACCAGTAGTATTCCTATACCAAATGCAGCAGGGTTATGAATAATTTGTAACAACTCATTTTGGCCTGAGTAAAGTGTTAATGGTAGAAACGAACCGATTAGGCCGATAATTATCCCGCCTATGATAGCTCTGCCAACTGGACGACTATTAAGTCGTCCAAAGGCTTTGTTCATAATGCCGAATATCACTTTGAACACGATGCCGATTACACCCGCTATAACACCAACTAGCAGCGCCAAAACAAGATCAACCAAACGAGGAGTCTCAAAGTTGGGAAAGCTGTATATGCCTAGGTAGGATGTATGCAGTATTGCAAAATAGACTCCATAACCAACAGCGGCTGCGATAAGACCTGGAATGAGGTGGCGATAGAAATCAAGCTCCTTAATATACATGTACTCAAATGCACCTATTGCACCTATGACGGGGGAACCAAAGAAGCCACCAAAGCCTCCCGCGATGGCACTATAGACTAATACTTGAACATCATCCTTCCTGAGCTTGAGTCTATCAGAGACAAAGCTCCCAACGCCACCTGTCAGGAAAACAAGTGGTCCTTCAGGGCCTACTGCAGCTCCACTCCATAATGCAATAAAAGCTTGAAGAAGTATGCTTGGGAGATTGCGATAGTTTATGCTGCCTGTCTGGGCATATTGGCGTTGTGCAATTCCCAATCCCCCATGTTGCCCAAAGAACTTGATAGCAAGACCAATAGACACACCGGCTAGACTTAAAAGTACCAGTGGCCAAAAATTAATGTTAAACAGCGAGAGATTTACTTGGCCAAAGAACTTGATACCCTGATTATAGAGTGTAATGTACCCAGCCGTTATCAGCGAGGAGAAAGCACCGAACAACGCGGCATATAGCATAAGCCTATAATAACCCGCATTCAATTTCGATTCTGCATTACCACTCATTCGAATCTACTTCATTATCCATCTATTCAAATATTTCTTTTAAGAACTTTGGAAGGCAGAAAGATGAGGTTTAATCACCGAAGGTTGAGATTTGTTTATTCTTTGGGGCCAGTGGTTTGTGAATCATATTAGGCACATTTTTTAGATGAAATATTCTGCAAATATCGAATACTACATTTGGGTTCGGTGGAATTCGAATATTCCATGCAAATAGGGGCCTTATTACAGGTAATTTAGCTTTAAAACATTATCTGCTTAATTTATGGATTATGTGGTCATGTGATATTGAGAGCTAATCCACAGTTGCTGCAATATTTAGGTTTGTCACGATAAGCTATGCCACATCTGGAACATTTCAAGACTTTCGTTCCCTCAAGTAATGTTAGACGGAGATTTTTTATCCCTACAATCAGTGTATCAAAATCTTCTTCAGTTAAAGTTTCGATTCCATCGACTTTGGTTTTTATAGCAGTTTTTGTCTCCTGACCTACTAAATTAAGGTCAGGTTTAGTGACCGACCCTAATTTTGACTCTGCTTTCTGCAATCTTCTCTTTGCAAAAGTGGCTACCATGAGCGCAAAGATTCCGACCCCCATTATCATCATGATTATCGCTATTATCCGTCCGACTACCGTAACTGGATAGTAATCCCCGTATCCGACTGTTGCTACTGTAACCACAGCCCACCAAAGAGCATCACCAAATTGGGTAATATTTGCGCCAGGATGTCCATGTTCTGCTAGAAAAACTCCAAAGCCCCCGACAAATATGATGGAGAATGCAGCAGTTGCCAAAATAGCAACACTCATTTTTGTATTTTCCAAATTATACAGATTTGTTGACATATGTAGCAGAACCAACGAGAAAAATCATTTAAACTTTAAAAAAAATCTACTATAGAGATATGCTGGAGTAAAGTTGAGCAGTTTGCTCAGTTTCAATTTATTACTTAAAATTATGTTCTGTAACTACTGAATGGTCATTAAATGGGACCGGACCTGATGGTGGGGATACGCCATGCATGGAAAATCTGCAGATGTTATACGCCAAAGGTCTGACGGAAGATGGCGATTTGATATCGATAATCACTGGGGAAGAGGTTGAGTTAAGTACTATTACGTTCTTTCGTATCTGTTAGCCTAAGTTCATTCATTCATTCTTGCTAGGTTCTAAATATTGAAGCTGTGGTTTTTCTAGTAAGATAATAAATTATGAAAGCATTGGCAAATAGATGAGCTATCAATATACTTATCAAGACGTTAGCTAACCGAACTGACATTATACCTTTTTCATTTGAACTTGGTAATGAACCACCTACAAAACCCAATCCAACTACATCTATTATTATGGCTACAAACATTAGGACTACAGTTAGTATCCATGCTAGATATTTGGCTTTAAACAAACCTGTTCCAAGCACACAAATTCCTACTCCAACTAAGCAGAAGAACGCCCCTATCGATGCTATCATCCCCTTGCTGATGTGTGTTAATGTCTGGATATAGGGGGTAAAGGCATCGATAACCGTATTGGCTATAGTGGACTTTATGCTGGACTTTATTCCAGATGTTCCAGATGTTTTGTTGTTTAAATATTCTTGTACTGCAGTTCCGGAAACATTGGCTGCTTTGTTAAGCATACCAATCCCTAAAGCTATGAATACTATTCCTCCAACAAAAATTGCTATCGAAATTATTGCGAGACCGCGTAATCTACTCCGTTGCATGTTACATCTCTTGCACCAGTCATCATTTAAATTTATTTACCTGAAAAATTGGGTAGATTGTCATGACTAGCCGTTAATATT
>JAJPIN010000157.1 GCA_021324715.1 Nitrososphaeria archaeon | reverse complement strand
AGACAATTAGATATTCTTAAAGGACTTAAAATAGCTGTTGGCGCCCCTATGTATGGAGGTCTTTGTCACGGTGCTTTTGCAATGGCATTAGGTAATCTTCAAATGTTTTCTGATAGAGTAGGCATGCACTTAAGTGTTCAAACACTCTTTAATGAATCCTTAATCCAACGAGGTCGCAATGCAATAACACACCTCGCGCTTAAAAATGATCCCGATTATCTTATTTTTATTGACTCTGATATTGGATTTAATGCTCTTCAAGCAATTGAAATGATCCTTTGCGCAGAAATAAAAAAAGAACCTATTTTAGGAGCCACGTATTCTAAAAAAGAAATCAATTGGCCAAACATAAGAACCCACATTAATAATGGTGTTCATGATAGTTGGCTAGCCCACTGTGCTGGATCACACGTAATCATTCCAGCCACACACGGAAAACAAGAAGTTAAATATTATGATCCCCTTGAAGTAAAATATCTAGGAACCGGCTTCCTGCTTATCAGTCGTGCTGCATTCCAAGCAATTAAACCTTTATGTGGAACTTATGCTAACAACCACATTCCAATGACTCCCTTTGGTGAAGAAGTCATAGCTTATTTTGATTGTGAAATCCGTGAAGAACCAACTGTACACAAAAAGATCTATCTCAGTGAAGACTATCTCTTTTGTGCTAGAGCTATTGATGCAGGCATGATACCAAAGCTTTTACCCTGGATTAATCTCATTCACTTTGGTACAATTGCTTATGATGGCTGCTATGTATGTAGTCAAGGTGGTTATATTCACCCAGTTAAGGAACCTAGGAAACCCTAATGCTTACAAACACTGACATCGAATCAATCTATAGATCATACGGAATCGCTGCAGCAATCAAGGCTATTCAACGTGAGCTTGACTCTACAAAAAAGCAAGTTGAGCTACTCAAACAAGTAAAGAAAAGGAGCGCGGGGAGTGACTATAGACGGTAACTTAGAAAAGTATCCAGATTTTGTCTGCAAAAAAGTTTGCAACATTTGCAACACTGAATTTGTTGATAACACCAAGAATAGAAGCAAAAAATCATGCTCCCCTAACTGTAGGCGCAAATTCTGTGCCCGAATTGCTCTTGCCTGGCACAATGAAAACATCGATAGATATAATGAAATGCGACGTCGCCGCCGTGAACGAGGTCACACCCCCACACGGAAGCACAAAGATCCGGACTATTATGTTTGATCAAATCATGCGCACATTCATGAAAGTGGTCCTGGGTGTGGGGGCGGTGGCATTTTTAGGTGGATTTATTCTAGGTATACTATGCAGGAGATTTTTTTAATGCGCTCCACATCTAAAGATTACTTTCGTACCTGGACCGGAGTCAAAATCAAAGCTAAAGCTCCTGTCGCAGCAGATATTAGAATTTCTGACATTGCTCGTGGTCTTTCACTTACTTGTCGTTTTTCAGGGCAGCTTCCCAGCCTGTATTCTGTAGCTGCCCATTCGATTGTGGTTTCGGAATGGATCGAGCGTAATGGAGGCAGTCCTAAAGAAGCCTTAGCCGGTCTACTTCATGATGCATCCGAGGCTTATTGCGCAGACGTTCCATCTCCAATGAAGGCCCTTTGTAAAGACTACCAGCGACTTGAGAAGCGATTTCAGAAAGCTATTGCAAAAAGATTCAATTTAAAGTATCCTTTTACTAAGATCGTTCACCAAGCAGATAAAGAAGTATTATTTGATGAGCGTCTCTTTCAAAAAGGATGGAAAAAAATACCTATGGCTTCAAAGAATGTAGAAAAGCTTTTCTTACTTAGATTTAAGGAACTCGGCGGAGTATGATCTCAAATGACACAATTTTAATTTGTGCTGTTTTGTGTTTTTTATTTGGAATATTAGGAATTCTATTAATAAAATTAACTGGATTAATAATTAAAGAACAACAAAGAATTACTGATATTACTTATGATTATTATGAAAGTAACTTAGAACTTATGCATGTAATTATAAGAGATGCTTTGATTAATTCAAAATTGGAGGATCTTTAATATTTAAGTTATTATGAATTTAGACATAATCATCATTCTAGCTATCAGCATCTTCGGAATCGCATATTTGGTATTTGAACTCTTATGATCTGGGTTGTTTATTTTGTCGATGCCTTCGCAACTATATGGGCCATTATCTTAGGATTTGTGTTCTTAGGAGCTATGGGCGCAGTTTTTATGATGTTGCTTCGCAAAGCACAAAAAAGATGGGGCAAATTTTACAAACGCTTAGAATCTATTAACTTAAAAGATTTTGATTGGAAGGATATATGAAAAACAATATAATAAAAATTTTATTAATAATAGCCCATATCATTGCAGTAGCAGCTGCTTTAATGTTTTTAACAAGTTGTGGTAATACATACGTATATAATGTAGAACTTAATGAATGTTCATGTATTCAAAATAAAAAAGATGTGCTTATCATTTGCGATCTTAATGAAAACATTATTATCAAAAACGCTAAGTGTGAAAAAAGTCAAAATGACTAACAAAGACCTTAAAAAATTAGCATATTATCTTACAGAGCAATGTAGTATTTCCGCACATTACATGCAGATAAAAATGGTGAATATGAACAATGTAGTGAGATTTTGCATGCTCTCCAAAAAGTCAAAGATGAGACGATTGAAGAATGACTAGAGATGAACAAAAAGAAGCACTCATTCGCTATTTGATGTCTTGCATTTCTAGAGAAGATTGGCATGGTGCTTCAGATGCTTGTAATGACATTCGTGAACTTGAAGCCGAAATGAAATCTTGTGCTTGTAAAAAACCTGATTGCGATGGAAGCGGTGCAGTATGAAACCAGAAGCTCCTGATTGCGCTAGTTGTGATCAAATAACAAAACACACACATGAAAAAGAAATTTCTTTAGGAGGTCTTAAATATGATTCAGAAAAACCACCTATCTCTTTGGTCCCTAGTGAAGCTATTGTGGAAATTGCGAAAGTTCTCGGCTTCGGGGCACGGAAATATGCTGCTCATAACTGGCGAAAAGGAATTTTATATAGTAGGCTCATCTCAGCTGCCCAGCGACACCTATTGGATTTCAATTCTGGAAAAGATAAGGATGAAGAATCTGGATTGTCCCACATCGCACACGCTTTATGCTGTCTTGTATTTATTAGCACATTCGAAACAGAAAATAGAAGTGATCTAGATGATCGATACAAAAAAGAATCTGTAGGTAATTCTATCCAAAATTCAGATATAATTGAAGAATATATGAAAGTTATGGCAGGCGCAGTAAAAGAGCAATCTAAATAAAGGAGACTTATGGGAGAAAAACTTCAATGTTACGCAGTATCAACTTGGGCCAATATGCGAAATGCAGACTACAACCTTGGTTTAGATGCTGCAATTGATCATCTAAGATCACTCCAACGACAAGACTTAGAAGAAGTCATCGATGCTTTAACCGCAATGAAAGCCGAAGTAGATACCTCTAGACTTCCTGCCTAATGCTCTACACTTTTGTATGCAAAAAATGCGGACCTTATGATGCTCAAGCCTCTGTTGCAGATCGGGATAAAAAGCGTTCTTGTCCGGCGTGTGGGGGCTCAGTGATTCGCAATACGACCTATAATACCTCTTTTAGCCTTATTGGTTCCGGCTGGACCCCGAAATTTGGGAAATAGCTCTTGACAACAAATAAAAAATATGTCAGTGTTCTTATATGATTTCTTTTTCTAAAGATGGAAAGCCAATAGAGCCTGTGCTTCGAAGTGAGTTAATTGCCGAAGTCCGTCGTTTGCGTGATCTTATTACTGCTATTCAAGTTTGTTCAATTGGATCAGATTTAAAGAAAAAGATTGATACTATCGTTGAACTTAGTAATGAATTAGAACGTAAAAAAGAACCAGATATTTTTGATTTAACCTACGATTTATAAGGAAGCTATGGAATCCCCAATCAAACTAAGTGAAAATTTAATGAGTGCTTCAATCTCAAAACTTACTGAAGCATTAGTAAAAGTACAAGCAACTCTTGCTCCCGCAATAAAAGACAGCACTAATCCATTCTTCAAAAGTAAATATGCAGATCTTCAAAGCGTTTGGGAATCCGTAAGAGAACCTTTGGCTAAAAATGGTCTTGCAGTCGTGCAACTTACTGGCGGTAATGGAACCGTAATCACAGTCACAACTTTACTTACCCACATTAGTGGCGAATGGATCTGCGGAACTACTGTAATGAGCCCTTCTAAAAATGATCCTCAAGGTGTTGGTAGCTGCATTTCATATGCCCGACGCTATGCCTTGTCTGCTATGATTGGTTCTTATGCTGCTGACGATGATGCAAACCTTGCCAGTATGCCAGTAAAGATTGTAAAATGAAACACTTTTTAAAGACTTTTGCTTATATCTATTTAACTACAATTGCTATTAGTGTTGCAACAGTAGCTTTTTTAACTGATAACTATTTTATTGCTGTTGGAGTTGGTTTTATTGGTAATCTTGTATTAGAGAACTATGTTGTATATCGAATTAATCGTGATAGGGATTTTTCAGATGTCGAACAGCAAAAACTTTAATTTAACACCTCCCAAATTTCGTTATGAAGTCCAAACAGAAGATGGCGGACTTACTCATTTTGATGTATTCACCCGAGAAGCAGATTTAACTGACTATATTGATAAAGAAGCTGGGGAGCTTAGAGACGATTCTACAATTATTATAAAGAAAAGGAGAAATACCTAGGCTTGACGCTAATTGTAGATTGAAGTAATATTAATTAAACAACAAACAAAGGAAAAATAAAAAATGAGTAATGATGATAATACAATCACCCCAAGCTTAAGCGCGGATGATATTTACACAGGAAACAAAAAGGAATTTGCTACAACTCCTGCTGGAACATATCGAATGGCTTTAGCGGGTGAACTTAAAGTAAAGAAAACAATGGCCGGTGAAAGAAAACTTCAAATGTTTTTTAAACATGCCGATCCAGAAAATGCAGGCCTCAAAGGCGTAAACCTAACTGTAATGCTTGAAGGAACAGATAAAAATGGTCGTCCTAAAGCAAAGCAATTTGGAGATACCTTAGTAGCTCTTGGCGTTTCCGCTGAAGATGTTACATCAGGTGTTGTGTCTGTTGAACAGACTGGTGAGCTTGAGGAAGGCGCTGAATGGAAAGGTGCCTCGGCCCGTATTTCGATCCGTGGCGATGCAGTTGACTTAAGTGGCCGCGAAGCTATCATTAAAGTAGAAGAAACTACTTTCAATGGTAAGACCTCTGTCAAAGGTACTGCTGCTTACAGAGCTTAGTTCTAGAGTCTTTTTTCATGATCAGTTTGGCCGTTCTGAATTAAAAACGGCCAACTAAATATGTCACTAAAGCCATTTAAATATTTCGGTGCAGATGAGTTTCTAAAATCACATCTTAAAAAAGTGATTGATGGTGAATATGAGTTTGGTAGCGTTGAATTCCCCCACAATCCAACAGTTCTAGATCTTGGCGCAAACTTAGGTGCATATTCCTATTGGATACTAAATAAAATTCCTAATGCACATGTTATCGCTTTTGAGCCTTTAAAAACTAGCGCAGAATACTATCTCAAAAATATGCAAGCTTCTGGTGCCGCAACTTGGAGTTATTGCATAATCAATGCCGCAGTTTACCCTACTACAGATAAAGAAATAACACTGTACCTCTCAGATGTTAATTCAGGAATGCATTCTCTTGATAAAGATCTTACAAATACCCCCAATGCAGCTGAAGTGAAAGTAAGAGTCTGTCATCCAGATTTCTTACCCAACTGTGACATTTTAAAACTTGATGTTGAAGGATCAGAACTTCCCATTCTCGAATCTTATATGAAATTACATAAACCTCCCTCAATTATTTCAATAGAATATCACCATTTTGCTGCTCGCTATGATATTGAAAAAATATTAGATGAATACATTTTAATTAGTGGCTACATAATCCACCCCAATCTCGGCACCCTTACCTATGCACATAAAACAGCTATTCCACCAGACGGTATATGATAATTCTAAAATCAAAATCAGAAATAGAAGTAATGAAAGAGTGTGGCAAACGCTTAGCAAAAGTACTATCTGAACTTGCAGAACTTGCCTCTCCGGGACGCACTACAAAACAATTAGACGGTATCTTTGCTCGCATGCTTCAAAAAGAAGGTCTTAAAAGTGCTTTCAAAGGATACCGAGGTTACGAATACAATATCTGTGCTTCAGTCAATAGCGAAGTCATCCATGGCATCCCAAATGATCGCAAACTAGTCGGCGGAGACATTTTATCTTTGGACGTGGGAGCGATTTTAGATGGTTTTAATACAGATATGGCAATTACAATACCCATCGGCACCACCACTACAGATGCTTCAGATCTAATCCAAACCACAAAAGAGGCTCTTACCGAGGCAATTAAACTTTGTTCCCCTGGTTTTCGTGTGGGGGATGTGTCTTTTACAATAGAGCAATATGTAAAACTTGCCGGCTATTCTGTTGTAGAAGGATATACAGGTCATGGAATCGGACGTACTTTGCATGAAGATCCGAAGATACCTAATCAAGGTATACCTAATACAGGTATAGAATTGCAAGAAGGTATGGTAATAGCAATTGAGCCTGTAGTAGTCGCTGGAAATCCAGAAACTTTAGTACTTAATGATTGTTGGACAGTAGTAACTAGAGATGATTCTTTAGCTGCTCATTTTGAACATACTGTTGCAATTACTTCCGAGGGGCCTGTAGTCTTGACGGCGGTAAAGTGAATGATAGGATTGAAATTCTCGGAATCGATAATAAACAAGACTACTTCAGAAAACAGTTTGAACAATCCCTCGCTCGCTTAAAGATCCCTCAAAAAGTAAAGATCTTAAAACCAGAAGAAATCCCAACAAAAGGTTCCATTTTAGTTACTGTTGGAGACGTAGCAACACGATCCATTATTGGAGATCCAACTTTATCTGTTTCTGATTGTCACAGTTATATAGTAGAAACAGAAACAAACACAGTCATTCCATGTCTAGATTATAAAGAAGTCTTCAAAGATCATTTAACTACTCATTGGCTAGACTGGTCACTAAAGAAAGCAAAGCAACTTCTGTTAGGCGCATCTACTATTGATCCCAGCCCCCACACGATCCTAAAACCTGAACTTAAAGATGTAGAATCCTTTGTACACAAACTTGTGAACACCAATGAAGCTGTGTCAATCGATATTGAATGTGTTCCAGAAACCTGTGAGATCACTTCTATTGCTTTTGCAGCATCTACGACAGAGGTTATTTGTATACCCCTGGCCAATAAACATTTAACTAATTATTGGTCTCCTGAAGAAGAGTTAGTTGTGTGGGATTATATTCAAATGGTTTTACTTAGCGATAAGCTAAAAATATTTCAAAACTTCATATTTGATACGATGATCTTACGATATCATGGTATTGAGACACAGATGAATGTGGCAGATACAATGATTATGGCCTCTTCACTCAATCCACTACTTCCTAAAAGCTTACGTGATTTGGGGCGTATTTATCTTTATTGTGCTCCATGGAAAGATAATAAAGATTTTAAACTTACTGGGGATGTAGAGGCTTTTTGGAGATACAATGCTTATGACGCATCTAGAACATTTACTGTTTATTTGCGACAACTTGCTGAACTTTCTAGAACTGAGAAGATGGGTCATTATAATGAATATATTGCGCCTCTTATTCCTTTGGTGTATGATACATGTGTCCGGGGTGTAAAAATAGATGAGGAGTTTCTTAAGCAATTAAAAGATGCTCTTAATAAAGAACTTACTCCGGTAATGAATGTTTTATCTTCTATTGGAGATCCTTTAGTTGAGCCAAGAAAGATTCGTAAAACAATAAGAGATAAGGAGAACGATACAGATGAAAAAAAGGCCTTTAAAGAAGTGTTTGAAGAAAGCCCGCAAAAGTTCAACCCCAATTCAGATAAGCAGATCAAAAGTGTCCTCATTGCCCTTGGCTATCGAATCCCAACTAAGAAAGGTCGCCCCTCCACAGACCGTGAAAGTCTTCTTAAATTACATAGAAAGAATCCACATCCCTTTATTGAAAACTTACTTATATACAATCGGCTATCTAAACTCAAATCCACCTATGCAAGTCTCTTACTTGATGAAGATAAAAGATTACGCTTCTTCTATAATATTGCTGGCACAATTAGTGGAAGATTCTCTGCTCAAAAAACACCCTGGGATACAGGGCTCAACATCCTCACGATACCAAGACCGAGTGAGCAGTCCACATTAAATATTAAGAATTTATTTATACCTGATGAAGGAAAAATCTTAGTTGAGATTGATCTTTCACAAGCTGAGCTTCGAGTAGTTGCTTGGCTTTCAAATGAACAAAAACTAATAGAGCTAATGGAGAATAATGAAGATGTCCACCAATACACAGCAGATAGAGTTACAGAAAAAAGTAGACTTGTTTGCCCACGACAGCTGGGAAAACGGATCAATCACGCTAGTAATTACGGCATGGGAGCCGAAAAATTCTCGGATTCTTGCCTTACTGAAGCTGACCTGTCAATTAGTGTGGCTGATTCTCGAAAGCTTTTGGAGGCTCGCGCCGCCACTTTTCCTGCTATTCCTATTTGGCAAGGGACTATCGAAGCGCAACTTGGACGAACGAGAAAACTCGAAACCCCACTACATCGATCGGGACTCTTCTACGGTCCATTAGATTCAGAAATGGTTAGAAAGGGCTTAAGTTTTATTCCACAAGCAACTGTGGTCGATACAATAAATAAGTTGTGGATACTTCTATCAAAGACAAGTGAATACAATAGATCCTTTAATGTTTTGGCCCAAATTCATGACGCACTCTTACTTCAAATAAATAAGGACAAAGTTAATTTGGTTTTGGGACTCATCAAAGATGCCCATGCCAAACTCGACATAGTAATAAATGGAGTCTCTAGACGAATTCCTTTTGATCTTAAATCAGGCGGGGCTTGGGGTAGTTTAGCTAAATGCAACTCATAGATAAATACTTAAATTACGTAGAGCCGATTAAAGGTTCTGTGATGTATCATCGGTGGTCATTTATCACTATTGTTGCTGCTTTACTTGAGCGTCGGGTATGGTTAGATCGGGGTCGTCTAGGGGTGATCTTTCCTAATATGTATACTATTCTTGTTGGACCACCTGCAGCAGGGAAATCAACCGCAGCACAGCTTACAGTAGATTTGTTTAATAAGATCGAGATTCCTGGTAAGCCAAAGCCACGTCTTGGACCAACGAAGATTACCCAAGCAGCCCTATATAAAGAACTCAAAGACTCAGAGAAGTTATATCCTGTCCCCGGTGTGGGGGATCTCAGGTCTTCTCCTCTATTCGTATATGCCTCCGAACTTGCTATCAATATGGTCGATTTTGGTGGTGGAACTCTCACAAATGAATTAATTGATTTTTATGACTCTAAAGGTCTTTATGTAGAGATTCAAAAACGTATTGTAACTGATAATAAGACCCTAATCCTGGCCAATCCTTCTCTTACCCTTCTTGGAGGCACCACAGAGTCATTTTTACAGTCTGCGGCCCAAGATAAGCTCATTACCTCAGGACTCTCTAGCCGTATCTTGTTTGTAGTAGAGCCTAATAGGGTCTTAAAACAACGATCTCTAGTTAACCAAGACCTAGGTAGCTACCAAGAGCTGATCGAAGCCCTACGAAGCGTTTATGCGTTATTAGGGCCTATTGTTTTTGACCGAGAAGCTGAAATGCGATATATTGAACTTGCAGAGAAAGCTGATAATGATTGCTTTGATGCTATAGGTGAGTTTTACCAGAATTACTATGGTCGTAAGCCAGATCATATAACCAAAGTCGCTATAACGCTTGCTGCAATGAGAGGTTCAAAGATTATATCAATTAGTGATATAGAGCAGGCACTCCAATGGATCGAAGAGGTTGAACCTTATATGATCAGCGCATTTGGTACTAGAAACATCGAAAAAGATGATGATCTCCATAGTCAACTTGCAGAACTTATTCCTTTGGCACCTGATACTATCAGTGAAAGCGGTTTACGAAGATTACTCTTACAGCATGGTAAATTTATCTCTGTTAGTGAGACCGTTACTGGTGTTGTTGAAGGTCTTAAGAGATCGAGTTCAATAAGAGAAACTATTATAGGTTCTGAAAGACATTTTTCTAGGCTTTCCCATGACCCGGCGTAAACTACAGGCTATATCTAATCGGATATGTCAAAAACTTGGTATTAAGAATGTTCTTGTTCGAGAACTAACAAATACAGATGATTTTTTAGGACTCTTTTTCGGATATTGCTGTCAGACAAAAAAAGATATTTTTATTTATATGAGATTTAAAAATACTAACAAAAAAAGATATACAACTCGTTTTTTACTTAGTCTCTATTCTCATGAATTGGCACATGGAGTTTTGAGATCTCCATATCATGGCCGCAAGTTTAAGTTGACACACAGACGGATCTATCGTAGAGTAAGAAAAGAGTATGAAGAAAGTTTGTTCTAGATGTAAGAAAAGATGTCGTGCTGAAGAGCTGATTGATTGGATTGATGATTTAGAAATGCTATCACCTAAGTTTTGTCCTAAATGTTATGCTTATGTCTTAGACCATTGGAATCCAGATGATCCAATTGGTGATGTAGAAAACCTAGAGTAATTATTTTTTCTGATCTTCTTTAGCTTTATCGCGTTCAACCTGTAGAGGATCAAGTGGCTGAGGAACTTCTTTGCCTAAACCTTCTAAAAGCTCTCCCACGATCTCTTTAGCAACATCATCAGCTTTGGTTTTAGTCTTAGAACTGAACTGATTTAATAATACATAGATTATTAAAAGTGCTAAAGGAAGTCCCATATAAAGTATAGTTATTATGTCCATAAGTCCTTACTTGACAACTAAAGTTAGTGGTGCTATATTAGGATTACACAGTCAGCCCCTCGAGACCCCTGGTAGTCACAGCCCCCACACGCAGGTAAGTTTCGGGGGGTTTTTTATTTCCGTATTGGCGGACCTGCGTAGGGAATGAAAAAGCGATTCCCCGATTTAGGTGCTACAGACTGAATATGCACCCACTTAGATCCATTCTTTTTAATACAATAATCCAAATCCTCGCAATAAAGACCTCTAGAGATGAGCCCATCTTGAAAGGTATAAAGCCGCATGCCTATAATTCGGTCATTATCGCTTAAATCTACTGCCTGGCATGTGGTGTGCTTACTATTTGCTGCCCCGCCAATGGCTGTATTATATTCGGGGGAGCGATAACCAGAGGTCATTACTACGTCAGTTATTCCTATCTCTTGTAATAGGGAGTTTACTTTTAAGAGGAGATCTTTAGCATTGCTCAATAGTGTGGGATCGTGTGGGGGCACGAGACCTAAATATTTGTCTAGAGTTATTAGTTCAACCACTTTTATATACCCGCAACTACATTTCGATGTGATGTTATTTATGAGGACTTTACAATCAGGACAAGGCCAAATATGAAACACGTTAGAAGCGT
Source organism: Nitrososphaeria archaeon (assembly GCA_021324715.1). GTDB lineage: Archaea > Thermoproteota > Nitrososphaeria > Nitrososphaerales > Nitrososphaeraceae > TA-21. Next base: position 31,331 of record JAJPIN010000157.1, on the reverse strand, counting down.
AAGCTTAACCCAACTCCGCCAAACCCCTTATTTGATCCAATAATACCCACGTAAACCTCACCAAAAACTCGTCGGTTAATTGAGATTAGGATCTCACTTTGACTATCTAAGTTTCGGGTGTAAAAGCCTGATACCATCCAGTTAAGATTCCCACGATCTGTTTCTTTTAATTTGGAGGTGCTTTTATCTGTCTCTACAGTACCTTTATCAACTACTACCGTTGTTTCTGTACCGTCTGGTTTTTTTGTAGTAGTTGTGGTTGTATTTTTGTGCTCTACAGTATTTTCTACAACCACTGTTTTTGTAAGTATTTTTGTAGGAACGAAAGTATAGCCGATGCCAAAGCCAACAATAAGTGCGATAAATAACGAAATGGCTAAGGCTTTATAAGACACTATTCTACTTCTTTCTCAGGTGTAAAAAACTTAGTAAGTTGTTTAAATAGGTTTTCTGACTCATTTTTAACAATAAATCTGTTCAAAACTGCTCTACTGAATCCTATTTGGGTGGCATCATAGCCATTCATCCACCAATCTTCAGCACTGCGTCGTCTAAATTCAGCTTCAGTCATACCCATCTTCTTAGATGTATCACGGCATATTGCATTCCAGACAGCTTCAGCAAGTTGCATCTGAGATCTAAGATCTTTTCTAGATCCCTGAATCATAGTAGAGTACTCATGGAACATGATAATAGAGTACTTGTGTGCGACTAGCACAGGGCATGATGCAATGAATAAGGCAGCCATAGAAGCAGCAAGGCCATCTACAACACAAACGACTGGTGATTTTGTAACCTCAAGGCGTTTAATCATCTCTAGACCTGGTAAAATACCTCCGCCAGGAGAGTTAACAACTACATAAATAGTATCTTTACCGTTGTCTTTTTCTGCCATATCTTGAGCAAAATCCTGAGATGCCATCGGAGTTATTGGCCCTCTGACATTGACAATTCTATCAGCATTAACTGTTAGATCTATTTCAGGAATAATCTTTAGTGGAAGCGGTCTTAATGGCATAGAATATGCGTCCCCAAAAATAAGCATTGCAACTACAATGGAAGCGAGAATCGAACACAACACACATCTTAAATTCATTCTAAGTACCTCACTATAAACCTTTATTTTAACACATTTTTCTTAAAACACCAATTAACTTGGCTTTTTAAGAAAGTAACTAACCGCGGCAGAACCTAAGGCTACTGCGGCACTCACAATACCACTCCATACAAGACTGGCGCTAGTTGTGATAACTTTATTCTTTTCTTCTAGCTTAGATATGGCTACCTTGATGTTGCCTAGGTTTTGAGCATCTTCAAGAGTATGTGCGCTAAATGTGTTAACTAATTTTTCCATATTTCTATTCATATCTCGCTGCATCTGCTTGATTTCATTGATAGATTGGATTAGAAAGTAATCTCTGTCGTGATCATCATTCATAAAGTCCTTTACACCAGTAAGTCCTTGTGATATTGTTTAGGTATGACATTTACCATAACTACAGTAGCAATCTTGTACGCAGTCTTCATGGTTATTTTTGAGAACTGGTCTGATCATTAGCATCTTCATATGCTTTTGCATAATCTGGATTATTATCCAATTGCTGTAAATGCCACTCAACTAGTCCCTGATATCCTCGTTGTGCTGCCACATTGAGCATTACTCTACCAAACTTACCCATATCAGCCGCAGCACCTAAAAGCTTAGATCCTAATTTTGTTACTGCCGCAGCAGATGTTTTACCCACAGCAGAGTTAGCCGCAGTATATGCAATATCTGCCGCAAGCACGGGTTTTCCTAAAGCAGCTGCTCCGATATGTTGTGCACCACTTAAAACTGCACTTAATTTAGATGGATTCTTTGATAACTTAGCATCAATAGCATCTTTGGCAGTTTTAAGTTTATTGTATGCACTGGATGCTTCTTTTACTTGATCTAAAAGCTCAGGAGAAGCACCAGATTGCTCAGCAAGAGATATATTATTACGACGAAGAGCAAAACCAGCTTGAACGTCTGTTTTTGTTGCATCTAAAGAAGCTTTATCCCACGCTTTCTTTTGAATATCTGTAGCAATGTTAGCAATATCTTGATGAGTGTATAATTTTTTTGGATCAAATCGATCTTCTAAAGTATTTCGCATACTAGTTTGAAGATTCTTTCCAGGCTCAATTCCAGTTGTTTCTTTATATGTTTTCATCCAATCATCAAAAGTGCTATTAATAACATTATCACCTGTCTGGGCAGTATTAAGTGATTTATCGATTTCTTTATATCCCAATCCTAACTTACTTCCTGCTACATTGACTGCTTCTGATAGCTTTTCACCCAATTTACGCATAGTACGTGGAAGTTCAGTTAGCCCATACTCATCCATTACTTGACCAAGTTTTTGAGCACCTTGAACACCCCCAATTTTGGTCATTGCTTTTTCAGACAAACCGATTGCTTTTGTACCAAGCCATTGGGAAGTATTTTTAAGAGCTTCTCCTCCTGCCTTAAGTGCCATCGGAACAAGTTCATCAAATGCAGGTTGGGTGCCGGCGACATTAATTGCTTGACCAGTTAAATCACTGGCTGCTGAAAGTGTGGGATTTTCTGCTTTTACTGTTTCTAGTTGCTGAGAATAAGAATTGCCACTTTGATTTTCTTTTAACATATCTTGCTTCATCTTGGTAAATTCAGCATAAGATATGGCGTGTTCTTTTAGAGCATCTTTAAGACCTTGCGAGGCTGCTTCACTAGCATTCATTCCAGTAATACCAGAAACGACTTGAGTGGCAGCCATCTCTGGCTTACTTATATTTGTGTCGGGATAGAATTTGGATGCCCCAGACGTATCAACCGCAGCTCGTTCCGCCAGTCCTTGGCTCTGGGATGTGGGGGCTTGTGATTCCGCAGATGAGGAATACTTAGACCAGGGACCTTTAGAAGCAGCTACAGAAGGTTGATTCGGTTGGGCTGCATACTTTTCCCATGGGCCAGGCATTATTGTGGAATCCAAGCTTTAGGGTCAGAAGGATCGCCTCCGATAAATTTGAAACCATCCTCAACATCACCTGGCTGAGGACCAGAAGAGGCACTTCCTTGGATTTTAAATCCGGGAGCAATACCTTTTAAGATACCTTCTAAACGACGTTGTTTTGATGGATCTTTAGCGAGAACATCTTGAAGATCTGAAGTGGCTGCATTTAAGTAATCATCTCTTTTTTGAGTCCAAGCAGATTTCTCTACGTCAAGTTCATTTTGATATTGATCAAGAAATTCTTTTGTAGTAGCAGATTGTGGCTTACTTGAAGCAAACTGAAGAGCATCAGCTAAGTTACTTTTTCCTGTTTTCTCAAGGAGCATTTTTACCATCTCAGCAGATCGACCAGAACCACCAGAGACCATCTGATCAATGTTTGACTTTAATTGCAGTATTGCTGCTTTATTGGCAACAACTTTGCCGGATCTCATAGCATTGAGCCAATTTTCTCCTGCGCCAGCAAGTGCGAGTCTTTGTTGAGCCATCTGAAAAGGTGCCCCAGCCCCCACACGCTTACGCCCCTGGAGAGTATCGACGACGTCATTAAAGCGTTTCTCGTCGGATTGTCCCACTTTTCCTTCAGTGCGTTGCTGAACCAAATGCATTGCAAGTTGTGCTTTTTGATATGTGGCATTAGCATCTTGAAAACTTTTTTCTAATAGATCTGCTTTTGTAGGATCAATAAGTCTTACTGAATTAAGAGCTGATTGAGCACGACTTTGAATTACTTTATGTGCAGAAGGATCTTTAGAGAAATCAGATAAATCATCATGAGCAGTAGATAAAACACCTAAATTATCTGGTCCTACTGCATTAGCAAAGTTAACATTATCATTAATAAATTGATCTGGATTAGATTTCTTTCCAGTAACCTGACTCCATGTGTCATATTGAGGAAATAAAGCACCAGAAGCAGCTTTGATTTTATTATTATCTAATATCCAATTTCCTTTTTCATCTTTTCCTAAGGCTGCTTTAAATACATTAAATTGAGTATTTGCCTGCTGATTTTGTGCAGCATCATTCATTTGAGCTTTTTGATTTTGAAAATCTATGTGAGATTGGTCTAGTTGTTGCTGAGCCATTTGACGAGCAAGTTCATTGTGTTTTAGAGTTTCATTTAGGTCTATACTACCTTTAACTGCCTCACCAACACCTTTAAGAGCACTTCCAATACGATTGCCTAAAGATTGCGTTGTTTCTGTTTCGTAAGCCATTAGACAAACCTCCTATAAGGTGCATTAGAACTACTTGCTGGGGTGCTGGATGTGTTATTATATCGATCGATACCACCTTGAACATAAGAACTATAAGGATTATTCTGTCCAAATTGATTTATAAAGGTTTGTGCGCCTTTTTGTGATTGATTAGATTGATAGGCTGCTTCTGCTGTTCCTAATCCGCCAATACCACCACCAGAGTTGTATCCAGTTTGTTGATATACCGTTTGATTGCCGAGCAAACCCATCTCAAGAGAACGATTGACATCATTATTAAATTTATACTGGCCAATTTGGTTGAAAGCATTTTGAGTGTCTGCATTAAGCTGACGAGATGCTTGAAGTGATGTTTGACCCATATTAAACTGATTACCTTGAAGAGTCGAAAGTCCTGCATATCCCTGTTGAGCATTGCTAAGAGCACCAGTAATATTTTGATAACCTTGTTGAGCCTGATTAAACTGTTGCTGTTGACCTTGTAGATTAAGTTGCGCAGCACCACTTACTCCTGAAGCATATTGACCAAAAGCTGATCCTGCTGCACCTATTGCCATTTGAGCTTGTTGGAAAGTCTGATTTTTAAGATCTTGAGATCGCGTAAATAGTTGATCACTTGCATTACGATCAAATTGATTTAGTGCTGCCATTTGTCCTGCTGGTGAAACACCTTGACGTTGAAGATCTTGTTGTAGTTGACGTCTTTGATCTTCTTGCTGATGTTTTAATGCTGGATCTACGTAATCTTGGGACTCCATAGTTTTTAAGTTATCTAAGAATCCTTGATCATAGTTTTGCATCTGGCCAGCTTGTTCTTTAATAAGTCCTGCGGCCTCTGCTGAATTTTTGTCGATAAACCCTTGCTGAATCGCTTGCATTGTATTTCCACCGAACATCTGAGCAAGTTGAGTTGTTGATTGTTGAAGAGATTTCATAGCAACATCATTGGGAAGTGATCCCTGCAAAGTCTGATTGATAATATTTGATCTTTGATTATAGATGTCAATCATCTGTTGATTCTGTTGCATCTGCTGTTGAGTGCCTTGCAAAGATTTCTGAAACTGGCTGAGCATCTGCATTGCAAGTTCTGGAGGCAGGGTATAACCACTAGATGAGGATGATCCACCTCCGCCAACGGCACCGGCAATCGCTCCTGCTGCTGACGCTGCTCCTCCGACTACTGCTGCTACTGGTGGCATACATCTCCTTTGTTAAGTTGCATAACTAACATAGATGAGTCTTTTAATTCTGTTTTAAATCCTAAATCATTATAAAAATGCTCTAATTTTTTATTTGGAGCAAGACATAGAAGATTCTTATATCCCAAATCTTTTGTAATGTTAATCATATGTGTTAATAATGTTTTACAAGCATCTTTTCTTTCTTCTTTTGTGACTTCTGGATTAGCAATAAGAAGTTCTAACCAAGCAACATAAGAAGTATTTGTTACTATGAGTGCCACACTTACTAAAGGAAGTCCAAGATCATTACACAAGATATATGTAGTTGACGGTAGGAAATCCTTTGCTGGATAAGGCATTTTATTTGCTTTCCACCAAGAGCAGATCATCTCATAATCAGATGACTGGTATTTACGAATATTATAGTTCATAAGCAACAAGTTTGCATTGATTAAATGAAATAGAAGAAGCAGTTACAACTTTTGCTTGAACTTTATAAACATATGTTCCTGCTGCAGGAGTATCTATATAAGATATGCAACCAGGTGGTATATTAATTGATGTGGCCGTAGCACCTGTTGCAGCCATGGCTATTTCAAGTTCGGCACCTACTAAACTTCCATCTCTTAAAAATTGTACTCTAGAACCGCTAGTAGAGTCCGTATCTGATTGCGCAATAGTTGAAACTGAGGAGTTACCAATTAATTCTAATCTTACTGGCCGGCCAGACGTTATAATAGTAACAGTAAGATTTGTAACATCTGTATAAGAACCAGATGATATACTTCCACTAGAGGTAGCACTAATTGCTACTCCACCAGTTCCTACAGATGTTCCTGTTGCTCTGGTTCTAGCTGCTGCAACAATATTAGCTGAAGTTGCTGCAATAGAACCAATAGTAAGAGAACCTGCCGTAGATACGTTTCCAAATGTTCCCGTTCCTGTTGATTGAGAAGTGCCAGCAGTTGCAATATTACCAGCAGTTAGAGTTCCAGTAATATTAGGTGAACCAGCAATATTTGCAGTAAGTGTGACAATTCCAGTAACACCTAATGTACCTCCAACAATTACATTTCCAGCAGCATTCACATTACCACTGATGTTTGCATTTCCAGTAATATTTGCAGCAGCATTTAATGTGATTGCAGCATTGAAAGTAGTTGCGGCATTGATTGTGGTAGCCGCATTTATAGTTGTTGCCGCATTGATCGTGACTGCATTGTTAAAAGTAGAAGAAGCATTTACTTTAAGGGTATCTGAAGAAGCATCACCTATATTAACGTTTGCATTAGCATTGACGTTACCAACAAAGTCAGTAGTAGTTGAAACCGCAAGTGACGTAGCAGTAAGTGCCACCACATTTGCATCTTTTGTACCCGTTGCTAGAGCATTTATAGCTATATCAAATTCTGTATTTAATTGGGAGGCAGTAAGTGTAGCTCCCGAAACAAATGTATGTGCTCGTGTAGGAAATGCCATTAAATCTCTCCTCCTGATCCTAAAGTATCAAAATAAATTATCATGGTAGCTGCTCCAAAATCTTGGTTTGCTCCACTATTGTAACAAGTAGCACTGATTCGTCTTCCAAATCCCCCTACTTTAAGTCTTCGTCTTAAGAATCCATCAAATCCTAAAACAAATGTAGAATCCAAAGTATCTGCACCATCTAAAACAGATCCAGCAGATCCCTGGTTAAAATTGAAAGTATTGTAATAGATATCATCAATATATAGATCAAGACTTAAATCATAGTTTCCTAACGCCTGAATCCTCATCTCAATAAAATCGATTCTTTTATCTACTTGAGCAAAATTAACTGTTGATTGTATTTGTGCCTGTTGATTAGCAAGCCACCGAAAATCAGTCGAAGGTATTTTAAACTCAGCAGAATAGCCAGTCGAAGTTCCAATCACCCTATTTGACTGATTAGCTTTGTAGACCACGCCCCCCACACCGGACTGAAAAAGATTAAAATACGTAGTAGTTGTATCTTTAACAAACCAAAGAGCATTAAGATACTGACCTCTATCTTCATAGGCAATTTTAATATTGCTTGGATCATTGACATCAAACACAAGGGCTATATCATTTAAAGTCGATCCACTTTTAGAATAAGTAGCAATAACTTCGCCACGATTTGTATCATAAGTCAATTGACTCCATTTAAGACGAGCAAAATTGATATTTTCTTTAAGCCACCGAGTAAGACGTTTAGTTTTAGTGAAGCACGCATTTCTTAAATCTGAATTTGGATCATTGACCATGTCTAGACTGTAGATGTGTCCATCATGACCAATAAAAACAGTTCCAAGATCACCCGCTTTGCAAATTGCTTTTGGGCCAGCAACGCCGATATCTCGCCGAACAGTGGTAACGGGTGCTATTAGCGAGGTTAACTGATCAGTATCAATAAAGTAGATACCTGTGGGATATTTAAAAACGTAAAGTCGTGTAGTACCTAATGAGTGACAAGCATTGATGTATTGAGCTTCACCTGGAGTAATATCAAATATAGGTAAGGGATACGAGGTTGCATCATTTGGATCGGTGTAGGCAAAGTTGGTATGATCATCGAGGGCTGAAAAGTAAAGTGTGTGGGGGCTATTGTTATTTCCCCAGGCTACAACACGGTTGTCATGAAAAAGTGCTGCGGCAGGCATATTACTACCAGACCAGTCGACACTAAGATTTGTCATATTAGCCATGGTTGTTCCATTTGAATTTAGGATTTGGGGAGTAACACCTAATGAAAAAAGAAGTAGTTTTCTATTGTTTCCCACATACTCTTGACCACAAGAAAGAAGAGTTACTGGATCTGTGAAGGTAAGTGAATTAACTAATAGATCAGAGTCAAGATCGCCTGAAACTTCTTTATAAACTGACCCATCTGACCAAACAGTTACTTGTTTTTGATCTGTAACTGTTGGCCAATAATCAATTCCTGCAAGACAATTTGGTGTATTTGTGACTGCATTTGCATCATAAGCAGTGAGTCCCCCAACTTTTCGGATCACATTTCCATCAAAACGTACATTTTTGGCTAAAATTAGGTCTGTAATATTGATATTATCTTGGTTATCTTCTCCTGTAAATCCACCTTGACCTAATGGAATAGTTGCCACATGGCTTTGATAGGACATTACCTTGTCTCCATTCCATAAACAGTAAAATTGATGATATTTGCTGTATTTGTCTGAGCACCCAGATTACCCACAGCAGTATCTTTATTAAGTGAAATACCACAATGTGAAAAGTCTAAAAGTGTTGTTGAATTGGCGTTAATTACATTCCTATAGTAAAGTGCTGTAGTATTATTATATGTACTTCCATTATTGTCATGAAATATGCTAAATGTTGCTGCATTTGCATCAGTATTGCAGACGAATATGAATGCTACAAGAAGATTACTATTTCTTGGACGATTTACTAAGGAAAAAGCATTAGTATTTGGTGCCATCTTCTGTGATAATAGCTTTATTCCTGGTTTTAATCCGATATCGCCAGCCATATTATCCTGCTAAAGTGTATCCTTTTTGAACTGTGATCATAGGAGGGTTGTTAAAACCTCTAATAGAGACTCTACCGAAGTTTTCATCCGCGGTGGATTGCATACGTTCATTCCATTGGACTAATTCTGAGAACATATCTCTTGCAATTTGTAAGAAATTAGGTGCTCGTGAATCATTGTTTCTGGCAGACATAAAATAGGCGGCTAAATATGAGAGTACTGCACGGTATTTTTTAGGAATTCCCGTATCTACAGTAAGAGTATCTAATGTGCTTTGAATAGGGATAAAGTCTAGTTCAATTCTTTCTAGTTTATCTGGATAAGAATTAAACTGTAGTACTATACTGCCATCAGTTTCTTTTAAAAGAGCACAAATGTTAGGAAATGCTACTTGAACATCTGCTAAAGGATATTGCTTATAAAGTTCATCTTTATCAACAATAGAGATGTTCTCAACCCCACGAACCTTGCTAAAAATATTGATAGGTGAAATTAGTTGGGAAATTGTGTTTGATCCGATAGTGTAGCAAAGCTTAAAAATAGAACAGGAAGCGACTGATACGTTGGCAGATCCTACATAATCTCCATCGATAACTGCTGAAGTAGATCCTCCTGTGTGTGAATCAATTCTATAGACTTCTCCTTCTCCATTGATACGAATAAAATAGTCTGCAACTGAGTTTGATCCATCTGGGGCCGCATCAAAAGTAAGTGCATTTGATTGCATCGTAGCTGTAACGTTTACGGATGTGATCGCTGGAAGTAAGGTTATTACAAGAGGATTCTGTGATCTAGCAAATGAAAATACTACTTCATTTCGAAGTCTTCGTCCGTCATCTGAGTAGTTAAGGAGTCCCCCACCATCATAGATGATCTTATTTGCACGATCTAGGTGAGATACAATATCTGCTCTTTGTGAAGATGCCCCAGAGAGTTGGTGTCCAAGTTCTTTTTCTGCTAGTACTGCGAGTTCAGATGTAGTTTCAAAAACCATTATTATCCAATCTGTTTCATATAGAAAGCATCTTTTAAGATACTAACTAATGTATTTACTGGTAAGGATGATCTTCCTTCTAAAGTAACCTGCTTTTTCTTTACATCATATGTGTATCGAACTTTCATGCCATTACTTCTTTTGGTATCCATCACTTTTTGTATATATTGATAGGTGAGAGTGGGGTTAGTTACAAAAAAGACTTTCTTATATGGAAGATTATCAATATTGTGAACTACCTCGATATTCATTAGAATACGCACGCTTCAAATTTAGGTGTATTTCCATTTGTGCCCCAAGCACCGGCATTTCCATAAACTGTAACGTTATTGTTCGTTTTATTACCAAAGAGTTTTATAGTGTGCGCACCAGCAGAAACACCAGTAAGCCAAACAAGAAAGCAACCTTGAGTGATTTGAGCACTTGAGGTAATAACTGTAACGTTTTGAGGTGTAGCTGAATCTAATTGATATCCAACCATAAGAGATCCAGAAGATCCCGATGACGTTGAACCAAAGAAAGAGAGTAATATTGGGTTACCTGTTGCGGTAACTGAGAGAGAAATTGAACCAATTTGTGCAGCATTGGCCCATGCGGTTCCAACACTAACAGTTTGATCTGCACTCCAAGTCGTTGAAACGATCGTTGGTGCAGCAATTTTTGTATTAATTTGTGCTTGAATGTTTGAAGTAGCACCTACTAAATAACCAATCTCTGTATTGGATGTGCTCGCTGCGTTAATTCCTGTACCTGCGGCGTTAGAGACTAGAACACTATTAGCAGCAACATTTACACTTGCTCCCCCGCCTCCACCACCAAATCTAATTACTGCCATCTAAAATCTCCTTAATTAAATAAATTACCAAAAAAGTTAACAACGGTATTAAATGTACTTTGAATTATCCCAGGATCTCCGGTAACTACAGGATTAGTGGCAATAGCCATCTGAGTAGTTAAATAGTTTGTAACAACAGGATCATTTGCTGCATGATCAGATTCAATTACAATAGTTTTTGTTTCAGGCAAATAAATAACAGCAAAAAACTTACCATTAACTCCTGCAATAAATGCATCTTTTCCAGGATAAGCAACATTAGTTTGAGTTAATGTGTAGGTATACTGTTTAACTGGGTCACTATCCGCCATTAGGTCCGCCTGCATTATTTGTTGCATTTAAAGACAATCTGATCTCATAAAATGTTGATGCTGCTGCCGCAATTGCACCTGTAACACCGCCAACACATACTGTATTCGTTTGAATAGTTTTACCTGCAAGAGAAGTCAAATCTCGTGTTCCTTTGCTAACACCATCTATAAGCAATTCTAACCGTCCAGATCCTCTATTCCATATAATTCTAATTTTATGAGGACTTCCATCATTAAAATCAGTTGTATGGTCAAAATTTTGATCTAACACTGTGCCATCTTCTGCTTTTGTATAGACTCTGATGTTTGTTGTGCTATTATTTGAAAGTTCAAAACCTTTGTCACTTCCATCAGCGGTAGCAAAAAAATACTTATTAGTGTTAAAAGTAGCACTTGCAAGCCACAACTCAATACTAAAATCGCCTGTTCCTGGATCGCAACTAGCCTGATGTGACGAGTTATAAAAAACCGCATCTGAGGCTGTTAGAATCCCAGGAGAAATCCTTTGAAAAAGAGCTCCTGAAGCTACCTGTGAATATGTCAGCGCCCCCACACCGGATTTAGGAAGGGAGATACCTGAGACAACATCTACAGCATTGCCGGATGATTCATTAAATAACCATTGAGCAACAACATTTGGTTCAACATTGCCATCTGTGGGATATCCATTAAAATATCCTCCGATTGAACTTACTCTTCCACGAAGCCTGGCATACGCGCGCTGGAATCTTCGTAAAAATGCCAAGGGTATTACCCCCCGTTTCTATATTCTATATCACACCAATTTTTCGTATCTGCTGTGCTACAGTACGGAACAATTGATGCTCTACCAGGAATTCTTATTTCCCCTTGTGCCTGGAATATGATACTGTTTCCATCTGGAACTAGTTCATAGAAGTCATAAAGTTTTACTATGTTAAGTCCTGATAAAACACCTGCGGTAACAGATGGATGCGTGGTGTATCTCACCCTGATGGCATACATCCCTGAATCAAGACCAACAGTTGTAACAACTGAATCTGTGCTTGCAGTCTGAGTCCAATCTGAAGGACTTAAGAATACAAGTGTTACAGTTCCAGTAGAAGTTACCGTAGGCACTGCTTCTGTAGCAAGAACTGACCAAGCAGAACCATTCCAATAAGTATATTCTGGGGTACCTGCATCATTTTGAGCAGTACCGATAATAAGGTTCACTATATTGAATTTTTGTCTGGCTTGAATCACGTAACCATCATTGTTTGTAGTTGTTGCTATAGGTAAACTATTTGCAACTGCTGCTTGAATGTTGGCTGTTTTATCACTATATGAAGCTGAGATGTTAGCAAGCCATTGACCCGCTTTCCATTCAGCATTTGGGAGTTGAATTCCCCATCCACACGATGCGTTGGCACCAGATGAGTTGCCTACTTCAAATTGACCAAGATAAAGAGTATCTTTGATTCCTGATCCTGATTGAGGACTTAAAACTACGTTATTAGCAATCGAAGCAAAAGCGATCGGTCCAGTACGTGCATATAATTTTTTTCCGAATCCCATAGGATTCCTTTCTTATTTGCCGATAGTAGATCTGTTGATTCTATTAATCATACGATCAATTGGATCAACATTAACTAAACGGTCACGAATAGCCTTAGGAGGGAGAACTTCCGTAGGTGAGGTCGCTGCATAAACTGCTTTAAAGTCTACTGCGGTTCCCGCATCATTTGCTGCTTTAATGAGTTTTCGTCTTTCATTCTCAATCTTAGCAGGAATCGGAAGTTCAAGAGCATTAATCTCTTCATCAGTGAATAATTTGGTGCATTCAGCATCTTTGTAGTATTTGTTTGCTTTTAGAGCATAAAATACTTTCGGCGTCCCCAACGCTTCCAACAGTCGAAATTCTTCTGAAGTAGAATGATCTACCTCTTGATATCCTTTTTCTTCGTTCATTTTTAGTGTGTGGGGGGCTTTGAAATTATTCATGTGTCTCCTAAGTTATATGTTATGGTTTAGTACCCTTCGCAATCCACTTCTAACACACATGCTTGAACAGCTGTTGATCCGCCAGATAATTCGACGAATCTACCAGCAGTACCTGTGGCAGTGTGAGTGTGAGCAGAAAGAGCATCTCCCGTGAACGCAGGGGCTTGAACGCCGATTACGTTTACGAGTGCAGTATTCGCAACAAGTGCAGCACCGTTTGAAAGGGCGTTAACACCGATTACTTTATCCGCTGCTACGTTTCCTGAGTTTGAAGTAAAGGAAATCGTGGGAGCAGCTACGTTACCTGAGGCAGTACCAGCACTGTTTGAAGAGAGCGATACTGAACCGGCAGGGGATTGAAACAGTCGGATTTTAGAGTTCGTGTAGTCAAATTCAAATTGGTAAAGGGATGCGTTTGAACCTAAAATTTCCACAGATCTCAGAACTCGTGGAAGCCCGATTTTAGCTTTGGTTAATGGAATTCCTCCCGAAGGATAGGTTAAAGAACCGTTTCCAAACGAGATCGTACCGCGAGCTGAGAAACCTCTGCGGCCTTTAAATTGTTTATCTTTAATGTTGAAGCTGTAACTTACGTTTGCAGCTACTATATCAGTCATTGTATTCTTTCATCGCGGATTTTATTTCAGAGTTGGAATTGGAGGCGAGTCCGCGAAGATCCCGCCCCCTTTTCCACATGATTGTTTCTAGGTCTTTTCCCTAGCCTCTAAATTACGCCGAAGCGATTAAGAGGGATTGGTTGCCTTCGACTTCAGCACAATATGTACCGATGACTCGGGGAACCACGTTTAAGTTGCTAACACCTTCAGTAATAACGTTAACAGACAGGAATGTACCTGCGTTAAGAATTATTGGGCTGGAAGGAAGCTTATAGATCGTTGATCCCGCACAATTGCTTGCCGGAATAATAATCGTTAACAACGTTGATCTTGCGTTCGCAGCAGATACAGATTCAAGAGCGATATTGCTAACGCCCCCGGAATCGGTCTCTGAAGGTGGAACTGCTAATTCAAAACGCTCAAGAGTCATTTTTACAGGAACCACGAAAAGACATTTGTCTGACGCGGCTGTCTGCATGTTAATGACTGCTAAAGAGTTCGCTGCCGATCCTGATGCACCAAGAGGTGATAAAATTACTAGACTTTCTGATGGTAATGCCATATTTTATCCCCTTTCTATTAACTAGATGTGAAGTGAATGAGTCGTACTAACCCGGCGTTTGCCGAATCAGTTGAAGTTCCACAACCCCAATCGCCATACCAAGCAAGTGACACGAATCGACCGTGATCGTGGGTCGCATCATAATGAATGGAAGGTTCTTGTAATACGGCATAATATACCGCATCTTTAGCAATGAAGACGCCTTCGCCGACATCGCTATTGGTTCCTTTAGAATCGCTTAAACTGTGGTTATCTTCGTAGATTTCCACGTCAGCAATTTTTCCGGATAGGTTTGAGGAGAATCTCTCTGGATTACCAAATTTATTGATTTCCAGAAACTCAGGATCATCCAAGATACCACGAAGTGACGCAGTAGAACATACGAAAGAATAGCTTCCGTTGTCGTTCTTTGGCATCAAATACGTTCTGAAAGCGAGATCTCTCATCTTTCGGATGTGGAAGAAGTTAGCATTGGAGAGAGCTGCTGCACCTGCGGTACCGTTGGTAGCGAGGTTATAAGAAGCTGCCCCAGTGGCAACATACTTGAGCTGACCTGACGCGAATCCGGCTTTAAGAACCGTATCCATATCAAGTCCCATCTGTTCAGCAAGAGCCATTCTATGCTCAGCTAAAAGATCGATTGGGGATCGGTTCATGCCTTTTTTGGAGACCATGACACCTCGCCCACGTTCGGTCAAACTGATGGTTTTAGCGGTGATTGTGAGTTTATCTAATGGAATAGAGATAGACTCGTTAAGTGCCGATGTTGAGGAAGGTTCGGCGAGTGACCCTCTGATTGGAACAGTTACGGATTGTCCGCTCTGAATCGAGATACGTTTAGCATAAGGAAGCCAAATCGTTTTCGCGACTGCTTGGCGGAATACTTCCATAACCTCATGTTGCTGATAAGCACCTGTTGAAGGCGAATCTTGCCAGCCTTGAAATAATGACATAATGTACTCCTAATTCGTCTTAATGACGAAAGAGTTATTTGATCCGGTTAATAGATCGACCATCTAAGAGAGCATCAATAGAAACTTGTTCTTTATCTGCTTTCTTTTCTGGTGCAGAAGAAGTATTAGGTGCCTTCCCTGAGAGACTTAAAGGGGGCTTTTCGTCAGATTTCTTCGGGGTCTGAGTAACAACTAAGAAAGGCTTAAAAAAGTCATCCATTACCGCAAAAGCATCTTTATCTTTACTTTTGATATCGAGAGTTGCCTCAGCGATACGTTTGATCTTTTCTTTGCCTAACTGTTTTACCAGTTCTGCCCTGTCTGCGAAATACTCTTCCCACAGCGCATTGTTATGACGTTCACGTTCAAAATCAGATTTTAGTTTAAGTGTTTGCTCTTTCGAGTAAGAAAAAACCTGTTCTAAAGCAAGATCAATCTCACCTTGAGCAGCCTTTTCTTTGGCTTTCGCTATAACCTGAGCTTCATCTCCCGAAGGAGTTCGCTCTTCTTTGAACTGCCGAAGTGTACCCACCTCAGCTCCGAGTCTTCCGACTACGCTTGACATTGCTTCAGCCCATGCCTGGTGTTGAAGCCTGCCTTGCTCCGTTGAAACATCAAACTCTTTGCCATGTACCTTAAGCAAAATAGGCTCTACCTTGGCAGCCGGAGCTGGTTGGGGTGTTGACTCTTTTGCATCCTGCGGTACGACCGCAACATCCGTTTGTGATTCGCTCATAGTGCCTCTAAATTCTATCTACCGTCGTAGGGTTTGTTGGCTTACGTGTATTAAATATGCTCGACAGCATACCTAAAAATGAATGATCTACACACGACAAATCATTCATACTTGTATTATACCATACAATACCATATATGGCAAGTATAGTAATAACACCTGCCCCCACACGGAAGACAAATCCAGCGGATCTATTCTTTCGGGAGGGAATCTTCGGGTTCAATAGCGGACTTAAACGTTTGGGCAAATTCGATTGTGGCAGCGATTCTGGCACAAATTCGTCGGGCCTGCGCATCCGTGTGGGGGCTCTCGTCATGGATGGAGATAGCCGCAGCACGAATAGCACGTTCGAGTTGCTTCAAGACGGATTGAACCACTGCGTCTGGAAGCCCCTCAAACTCACGTTTAAGAAATTCCATTAATATTTCTTTGTTTTATCAAATGCATCAGGATAGAGTTTGCCGCCTCTTGCTGCTGCGGCATCTGTATCTGCTTTTACTTTTTGATTATAGGCGTCTTTATTCTCTGGGGTATTGAAATCAGGAAGAACTTTTCTAGCCTGACCAGAACGAACTTCGAATTCCTTTTCATCACTATCATTTTGAAACATTACTTCATCTGCTGGTTTTTTTCCCATTACATGCTCCCTGCACTATTAGGATTAGTAAATTGTGGTTGAGAATTATTTGCTTTAGCTTCTTCAGATTGCTGTAGAGCATCATTATGAGCTACTTTATCCATTGCTGTAGCAAAACCTTTTAATGCGCCACCAACTCCTCCACCACTAGACTGTTGTTTTTGCTCTACAGGAGCTTGCGAGCCACCATGTAGATCATCTGATTGAAATAAGTTATTTCCGGCCACGTTTGCCTTCTCTCTGTTTAGCATATGAAATTGCGACTGCTTGTCTGATTGCAGCTTTTTTAGAAGCAGGTTTGGATGTACCAATGCTACCTTTATTTTTGTAACTATCAAGAATTTCTGCAATGTTTTCTTGACGTACTTTTTTACCTTGTCCTGATTTTAGTGGCATTAGTTGCCTCCTTCATTATCTGATGGGCCAGGAGACATATTGCCGCCAGCACCTTTACTTAGTGAATCAAGCCAACTCAAATCACCTACATCTTTGGCCACAAGAGATTTCTTACGACCAATATGTCTTACTTTGTTTCTTTGGGGTGCTTTAAATTCTGGCTTTTTAAATAGGGGTTTTTTCATATTAATCTGAACTTTCTGAATCACCAGGCTCACCAGTTCCGCGCATTCCGCCACCGATACCACCTAATGAATCCATAAAACCAAGATCATCTGATTTTTTAGGACTTTTCTTTTTACCAACATGCCTAACGGGATTTCTTTTAATAGACTTTGATTTTGGTTGTTTTGCTGTTATACTTTTAAACATTAAAATTCCTCTAAAGTTATATCAATAGTAAATCTTCTAGTATCAGAAGTAGTTCCTGTATCTGCTTGTCTACAAACAATGCCTTCTCCTGGGACTAGTTCAATTCGATCATTTATATCTGGTTTCCATTTTTCAACAGCACTTGCAGTATATCCAACGGCTGTGGCAGAGGCGATAGGTAGTAAAGACATTATAACACTTCCTGCGGTTAACGTCAATCCAGTTGAGGCAGTTGTTAAAATGCTTTTAGGTGTAGCATCAGATGTTTTCCTTTTAGCTGCAGTCAAGGTTGCACCCGAAGATGTTCCAGTGAAACTAACTCGTTCTATTGTTATTCTAGGACTTGTTGGAGCAGCTAAAGCAGAGCCTAATTGACTGGCAAATTCAATAGATTTGATACGAATAGTTCCACCAGATCCGATAGGATTAATTACCCAAAAACGACCTGCTGTTGCTGCATCTGCTGCTGCCTGAACTGTCAGAGCACCAGCATGATAGTAATACACACCAGTAAGTGTTTGTTCATCTGTAGTTTTAGAAACAATCGGAGATGCAATACTTACTGGTTGTGTCGCTTGAAAGAATATACCTGTAACCACTTGTGTAGCAGGAAAATTACTTACTGATACTGACCCAGTTATATTTTGAGTATCTGCTGGTTTAGTTCGAGTACTTAATGCCACATCTAAATTATCTGTTTTTGCTTTGATTAAAGCGAGAGTTGCTTCAGTGCTTGCACCACTAGGCAATGGCAAAGAAGATGCACTTACTGGTTGGGTACCTGGAAAGTTAGAAATTGATACACTACCACTGATAGGCTGAGTTGCTGGAAAATTGCTTACACTTACTGATCCGCTTATGGGTTGTGTTGATCCTGAGGTATCTGCCACAACTGCACCAGAAGGAGTTACTTTTACCTCTACATAACCTCCGCCACCACCTGTTGTAAGACCATGAATAACTGTTTGTGAAACAAGACCTACATCTGTGGCTACTATTTGATTGTTTAATGCTTTAGTTGTAAGACCTGAAAGAGTAGTGGGAACAGGGGAGGCTCTTAGTTGAGTATCTGTTATTGGACCACTTACTGGTTGAGTTGCTGGAAAGTTATCTACTGAGACAGTTCCTGTGATTGGTTGTGTATCAGAAGGATTCGTTGGTGTTATAGGGTTACCATTCTGATCCACCAAAACCATTGCATGTTGATGAACTGTATTTCCACCATCCGTGGTTGTAAAAGTGCGTATTCTGGGACCGCTGTATCCTGAATCATCTGGAATTCGTACAAAACTTGATGACATAAATTACCGAATAAAATAAGTGCAATTAAAAGAAACAAAAACATCTTGTCTAGGTTGTTCTGGTTCACTTTTTATTGCAATAGAAAGGGGCATTGTTCCTGTGGTTATAATTGTTGCTTGGCGTTCTGGTTTAGAAGAATATGTAAAAGAAAGTAATCCCCATGTTTGAAATAACTCAATTATGGGTGTAATAATACTTTTTACAAATGAGGGTAAACGACTTCTGGTTGTCCCCCGTAACACAGCCATTTACATTCCTTGTCCGGGTGCGCCATTACCAGCGGGTTGTTCTGGGGATGGCTGCGATCCTTGTGAAGCATTTCCTGGTTGTGGTTGTTGACCACCTGCTTGTTGGGCTAATGCCTGTTCTCTAATAAGTTGTTTCTGTTGAATCATCTGAGACTCTTGTGGAGATGGTTTAAGCTCTTCGATATCCATACCCATGCCTTTAGCGATCTCATTAATGATTTTGACTGGTGAGATTGATGATTCGACTGCTTGTTGGGTAAGAGGATTGCTCATAATCGTTGACAGTAAATTTACCATCATTTGGCCTTTGGCTTGATTTGCAATAAGACCATGGAGACCTTTGCCACCAAATTTGAAAGTACCTGCGACCTGTTCAAAACGTTTCTTAGGAGAAAGTTTCATGAATTGATCTGCTAGGTCTTGACGATCTTCAAAGCAAGATTTAACTTCTTCTTCATCCATCTCATCAATGTGTTGAACGATCTCATAAAGACATTCTTCAGCAAGAGGCTCAATAAGATCATGTTCAATGTCACCACTCATTGAATCAAATACATCTGCAATAGCGGTAGATGCTGATACGACTTCAGTAGCTCGGACTTGCTTGCCGGGTAAGTTACCACTTAAGTCGATCTGGTTTGATAGGACGTTTTCTGCAAATACTCGATCAAGGACTTGCTGCATAGTGAATACTTCTTGTGGGACTTCACCTGTTTTAATTGTGCCTAGGGGTGTGGCATTAGGTGGGCAAGATGCATCGATAGCAACTTGATCACCATCTCGGATACCACCAGAGAGGACTCGTTTATCCGCGATCCAATCTTTGCGATACCAGGTGACATTGTGTGCTGCTTTAAGAGCACCAGCTAATGCGAGTGAGAATAATTCATCTTGAGCTTGATTGACTAAGACACCAGCGTCCATAAGAGCTTTTCTACCATTGCTTGGGGAGCGTAGCGGGTCTGCTGATATGTATGGGGACTTCGCTGACCATCTTTTGTTCTGCATTGGGTCAATAAGAAGCTCTGATTCGTTAGCCATGACACAAAACACGTTCTTTAGAGGGATTTTTTCACCTGATTCGGTCTCCCATTCGAAAATAGTACCGTCTTCATTGAGAATTGTGCCGTAAAAGTTCTGAATTAGGATTTGTTTACGGTGACGAAGCCTTGGAATGTCAATATAGTTGCCGCGAGCAGCTCTTTCAGCCTGTTCTTGCTCTCTTTGTGGGAAAGCCACTAAAGATTTAACCGCTTCTAGGCGAAATGGCTTATCTGCGGACTGTTCTTCAGAAGAAAGCTCTAAAACTTGGTTATAATCGACTCTACACTCTTCAATTTGATAGATTGGGTCTTTAGTATTCTCAGTATCGATAAGAAATCCTTCAAAAGGGATAGCATCAAGGTTGAGTTGCCAGACTTTCTCTTCATCTCTTACCAGAGCCCCCACACCATCCTTGGTATACCGGGGTTTGGTAACATATTTGCTGCCAATTTTGATAGCGATTCTAGATTCCATAAGCCCACGAAGGATAGCATCGGAGATTACAGTCTCAGCTTTGGCATTTTTAAGTTGTTTAATAAGTAAATTTCTTGCAGCGAAGTCGGGGAGGATCGGATTGGGGGGAAGATAGTGGCGTTCTACTGTGATCCATTGGTCCCATTTCATTAGGGCACCTTTGAATTTAGCTTTAGTTCTCTCTGCGGAGACGCCTATTTTATGTAAGTGGATTCTGGGATCTGATTCGCGCTTGTGTGACCAGTCAATTGTTCCGTGGAAGTAGTCCCAATTTAATTTGTTTTGTAGTCGGCGGGGAACTTTTTCATTTAGTCTTGATTCGATTGCACAGCTTAAAATGAAGTCGGCTACTTTGCGTCGCTGATCAGCGAGTTTAGATTCATATTCAGATGTCATTGTCACCTTTAGTGTATAGGAGCAAGCTCAGCGTTCCAGCTGCCGGATTTCGAAGGGCCCCAAATAATAAAAACAGAAGTGTTCTCACATTTGCGACACGAATACTTTTCGTTTTGTGTGAAGCAAGTGCGAGGCGGTACGAAATGGCCGCAATGATGGCAGTACAAACAATCGTTGCTATATGTTCCTCCATCTCTTTTAGATACTTGAAGTAACGGTATTAACGAGATTGTACCGTCGGCCAACCGTTTTTTAACGTCTGTTGGCATGATATAAGATTATACCATATATTGCATTATATGGCAACTACTTGCAGAAGCTATACTTTGGGCGTGTGGGGGCTGGCTTAGCAGTAAGAACTTTTCTACAGCTGCGACAAAGACCTTGGATCTTCTCTAGTGGAGAAAGTTGCTGTATCCTACAGTTTTTACAGACTTTGTGGAACTTAATTATTTGAGAACTTGTATCTGGTGATGGCTGATTCATAATCTATTTCTTCTGATCGATCTGTGTTGTGAGATTTCATGCGAAGGGCAACATATTGTAAAGCATCATGAATATGGGAGAATAGATTCTTTACAGGGCGATCCATTCGTTTAGCCTGAGTGATTTTCTCTGGATAATGGTAGCCTCCTTCAAATCCTCTAATAAGCATTTGGCAATTAGGACTTATCTGAAGTGCGGGTTTGCCATCTGGACATAGGCGCATAAGGAGTTCTATTACTGCATCAATTCGTTTCTGGGGATCATTTGTGGGTGCTGCTATGGGGAGCATGTCGTACTCTCGCATCACATCTGTGCAGGCCTTGCCTTCAGCAGTCTTACCTTCCCAAGCAGCGGAGGGGTCAACGATGTCTAAATAATGTACGTCACTACCATATCGTGAATTGCAATATGAGATTACTTCTGGGGCAAAGGCTCTGGTGTTAAGTCCTTTGTTTGGCATTTCATCTAAGACGTTGAGTCTACCATCTATGATTTGACATATTGCGACTGACTGATTGCCACCGAAATCCCAGCCACGGAAGATGGGAAATAGTGGGTTATATGAGATTGGTGTGGGGGTAATGTGCAGGTGCTTATAGAATGCTTTGTCATAGATTCCTTTACCTGCAAAGGTCTCCCAAGAGCGCTCTACTTCTACAGCACAACGTTTGATACCAAGTGTCTGGCGCTGTTCTTGAATCCACTTAGGATCTCTACGTTCTGGATCAGCAAAGTAATCTAAACCAACTACGACGAAGCCATTCTTAGGATTCTTGTGAATTGATACTCCCATAGGATCATCTGGAAGGAACCGAGATAACTCAGACACACCTGGGACTTTCTTAGTCAAGGCGATCCTCGAGAAGCTTCTTATAGTGAGAGTCTTCGCCAGTAGCAATCATTTGATGCGTAGTGGCTATCGTGAGAAGACCTGTATTACCTAGTGTAGGAAGTGCAGCAGCATAGGTGCTCTCTTGGTCTGCCCAGAAGTCATACTCATCAAAAAACAGGCCTGAGAACCCGAACTGCCTTGCTTGGTCTGGACCTGATGCTATAGCATGGATTAGAGAACCGATCTCTTCAAATTCAATGAGTCCTTCTCGTGATTTGAGTGTGGGCCTACAAGCTTTAGGGTAGATCTCTTCTGGAATGTTCTCATACATTAACTTCATGTTGCGTAAGTGCTCGACACTCTTATCAAACTTTTCTGTAACGATACCGTATCTCTGGTCTGTGTTTGTAAAAGATCTATGAAGATAGAATGCTAAGATTGTATATGAGATCCACATGCGGCGAGACTTATCAAAGATAGTTCTGGGGCAAGCCTCAAGTACACGTATGGCGGTTTCTACATATGGTTTATATCCCGGTAGTCCTGGCGTCATGGGGGCAAGTTTGACTGGGTTATCTTTATCAACTTCATCTCTGGTATAGATGCAGGCTTTAATGAATGTGTAGGGATCTTGTAGAGCAATGAGCCGCTGAGCCAGGGGCATTGCAATAAGCTTCTTTTGGAAGTTGGTATACTTAGTCATTTTTGGAATCTGATTCTAATGGCTCATCATCAAGCAAGGCAAGCACATCATCTACCTTTGCTTGCTTCATTTGCTCGGTAAGATCTTTAAGATTGATTCCTTTAATCTCTTTGGATTCTTTGGCCTTGCCATGCTTTTGTTCAAAGAACCAGATAGCTATTTCTTTACGAGTGGAGGCGGAAGTCATAGGATCATCCCTAAGATCTTTAAGAACCTGAAGAGAAGTGTATTGCTCATTATCGATGATCTCTTTAGAGTCTTTATTACCTGTATGGTATTGTACCGCCTTCATAAACTCTTGAACAGTCTCTTCACTATTGAACCAGCGAGAGATGGTGTTGCGGTGGATTCCCGAGGCGAGGGAGATCTTTTCTATAGACCAACCAATACAGAAAGCTATAGCAGCGAGTCTTTGTTCTGGTCTTAGTTTGAATTTCTCTGCGAGATGTGGGGGAAATTTGAGTTGGGCCAAGGTCTTAAGTTTATCCCAATCACTCTGTGATTCTGCTATCTCTTTAGCATCAGCCTGATAGACAGAGGCTACTTCTTTTTCTTTAGCAACCTTATCAGCACGGCGCTTACGTTTGGTTTCTTGTCGCCATACTTGTTTGAGATCATCTGAAGGGGGATTTTTGGTCGAGTCGTCCACACTACATTATATCACATTGCCATACATAGTTCAACAGAGCCCCCACACCCCGGAAGCTTATTCGTCTTCGTTAACGATGTCTACGAGTACGTTATGTTCGCCTAAGTATTCGGTAGCAATGCCAATAGCTTCTTTGATTGATTTGCAGGGATACTCTTCTAATCGGTAGAGAGGTTCTTTTGAGTCTTGAATCTCTATATACCAGGTTACAATGTAGCCATTTCTTGTTTTGCGGATTGAGCATTCCCACGGTGATTCTAGTCGACCATCTGGATCATACAACATCATATTTTTGCTCCTCTATAAATTGTTACACATGCTTTACACTGGCGGCGTCTATACTTACCAGAAGTTAAATATACGATTCCTTTGGATCGAGATTCTTTTGAACCACAGCGAGTACAGACATCTTTGCCTGCCCCGGTTACTATGCCTACATGTAGTTTTGGTTTTAGATGGGGTGCGATTATTTTGTAGGCTTCTTCTAGCTTCTTTACGTCGCGGCGATTGTAGTGGATCATCTTTTTTAGGGCTTTTGTAGATTTCTTTTCTACAACATCTATCCAGTCGCTAAAGTCCATCTTGGCTTTGCCAGTGCCGGTGAGTAGTTTAGATAAGTAGTCGAGGCGATAGCTGGGTAAGTAGAATTGCTTGCGGATTTGTTTTAGGGTGTCTTCAGACGAAGGCCAAGCAATGGGAGGTTGGTTGTGCAAGAGTCTTTGGGTATTGATGTGTTTGATATCGAAGCCATCACAGTTATGACCTACACAGAGATCTGCTGACTCAACCACCTTGCTGAATGCTTCTATCATATTTGCACTGCTTTGTTCTTGAAGGCCCCAATGTAATGTATGGATTTGTTTCTCTCCAAGCCATTTATAACTGATGCAGATGATATCACTATCTTCACCTAGTACGATTTGCGATTGGTCTACGAATTGCTTCCCGGTTCTCCAACCACGGAAGATTATGTATCTCGTTTCAATGTCAAAGATAAGGACACGAGGATTCATCTAATTTATAGTAACTTTCTGCTATTCACTTGTCAAGCTTTTTAATCTGGCTTTTGGGACATGGGCTTGCCACAGTTTCTACAGACAAACCACTTCTCAAAGGACTTCTCTGGGAGGGCAATTGGGGTCTTATTCTTCTGGTGATGCTTGCAATTGTTTTTACTTTGTGTGGGGGATGGGATTAGTTGAAATCCAGGATCTTCGTTAAACATATCATCGAAAGATTCATCGAGCCATTTTTGGAATTCTAGATCTTCTTCTTTAGTCATAAAAGGTGAAAATGTATTATAACATAAGTGCTCGAATCTATTCAAATAAAAAATGCAGTAGTGCATGATTAAATTCTGCTCACTTTTTAAGTCATTAGATTTATAACTACTATTTAGTTACTTTCTTAAGCCATTGTGCATCATGCACCATCGATAGTAAAAAACTGGCGTTTTTTAGACAATAAGTCCATCAAATTGTGCAAGAAATTGTGCGGCATCAAGTGGTTGATATTATTGGCTTTTTGAATTTGGGTGGGGATTTTGTTTTTTATTTTTGTGGGCGGCTTAGTTTACATAACTCAAAAAGATCAATTATATTCGATAGTTAGAATGGTGATTTCGTTAGCGCGTAGAGAGATTAGTCATTTATTACTACCCTTACACATCATAGGGTCCACCCATGGCGGGGGTGAGTCACATATGTCGCACTACATACGTAATTAATCCGAGACATTAATGTCAGAAAGATAAAAGCTACAAGTTCCAAATGCAAATTCTGTGCCAATTGTGATACGAATGATATGCAGCAGATGCGCTTGTATGCTCAGTCTGCTACGACAATGGCATGAAAAATGCATCAATTCAACTATCAACGAACGAATAGGGATACATAAAAATATGACTCAAGAATGACCATACAAAGCCATACATTTTTTATCTTGCACTGACTTATCGGCAATGTTATTCTCTAATCATGACATCAATAACACAAATACTAATAGAACTGTGGGCAACAATAGATCTTGCAATTAATGAAGGGAGCAAATAACATGTATATCTCATTACCAGCAATTATATTCGCAGTAATTATGACCATCTTATTTAAGGATTAATATGAAAACAAATAACCTAGTAATCATTAAAAGTGCAGACGAAACCTCAAGTGAGCTAGTTCCTTTATGTTCTACTCATTTAGGCAATCGAATCAAAACAAAATATAAGATAATTCAAGGCTCGTTCTTAAATGAATGTGCTTATTGCAAAAAGGTGGCTGAAAATGCAATCAATTAATAACGGAGTCCGCTATGAAGTATGGGAACTCAATATGTTCACTGGTAGACGCAAAATACATTGCATCTTACTTAATAGATCTGATGCAATCAAACGTAAGCTAGTATTAGAGGGCGCAATTAGTAGCAGCTTATTTACAATTAAGGAGTCATTATGTACGTTGTCACTAAAAAACTAGTCGCAAGTAAAAGAAAAGAAGTCTATTTTAGTTGCAAAAAATGTCTCCCAACAAATCACGATGTCTTAGCAGATTATCTAATTGACATCTGTGTTGGAGGAGTTCATTGTGAAGTATGTGCAACAAAACGAAAGGTTTCAAATGGCTAAATACTATATAATTCTTATCATCTGTGCTCTATCGCTCGTTGCACTCGCAGCTTATGCATTAGTAAACATTCTCACAGGCATCTTTCAAGGCTTTCCAGGAGGACTATAACCATGAACCATCTCGCATATCCATCAGATACAATTCAAATGTATAGACAATTAAATAAAGCAAGTAGAGACTATTGTAGAAGTTACAAATCAGTTGACAAAGTAAACCAGAAATGTGTTAGAATGATCTTAGTAGAAAGAGAATATTACGAACAACAACTAGAAGTATGGGGGCATACATGGTAAGAATAGAAACACTTCAGGCATACATCAGAGAATCAAAGTTCAAACTTCAAAGAATTATAGGCGAAGCACAAAGCGCATTTGAAGACCTAAAACAACTAGAGAAAGCATTGGAGACTGTCCATGAAAAAACTCTTAAATAGCACAATTATAGTAGTATCATTAATGACATCATCTTTAGCATATGCACAAAATGCAATCCTCTTTAAAGGTGGTTATGGTCGCGGAGATAACAGCGGTAACAAATTCTTATCATTTGGCCTACAAACTACTCCAATAAGCAAATGGAACTGTCTTAAACTCAATTACGAAGTTGGTGTCTTAACTATAAGCGAGCTTACTGAAGGTGTCAGCTATTTTGGTACACTAGCCCCCACACTGCTTATAAAAACAGAGCTCGGGCTTTATGCATCTGCATCTCAAGGACTCACAATCATATCAGCAAAAAATAAATACCTAGACAATAACTTACAATTCTCTACACATGTATCTGCGGGTCTTTATAGAAACTCTATATCATTAGGTGTCTTTTTTCACCATATAAGTTCAGCTCACAATTCAAATGGTAATATTGGTATGGAATTCATTGGTATTGAATCAGGATTGGAGTTCTAAATGAAAGAAAAATCAAAAATATATCCAAAAGTAGCTATCTTTAAAACACCTACCAAGAAAGATGCAACACAAGTACTCTTTAACATCTTCGATAATGACAACCATTGGGGAAGTACATATATGGTTAATACTGAAGTCGGAGTTTCATTAGTAATTCATCATAAAGGCTGGTCTAATGGCTAAACCATTGCCAACAGATAATTGTAATTATTGCTCATCTCATTATTGGTTCTATACCAAACTTCGGGATGATTACTTCTGTGGCAATCCTAAATGCTCTGCTAGTGGTGATGATAGCTATCATTCATACCAACAAAACCAAAATCCAATTACTCAAATACCATCAGATAAATGCACTAGTTGCGGTAGAATCGAATGGAAATCATATGAAATCTATTCTAGTGATTTCTATTGTCAATACTGTTGGGATTATAACTTAATCAATCATGCATATAGCAAACAATCAAAAAAGACTGCCTATGGAGTTCATCAACATGTTCCTGGAATGACCCCAATTAGAAATCCAAAGAAAGAAAACAAAATATATGTCATTTGTCGTGATTGCGGCGATGATTTAGAGGAGTTTAATTCATGAAAACAAAAAAAGTAACTATTGTTCCTACTTTTAATAAAGAATTACTTAAACAACTAAAACCCGGTAAAAAACTAACATGTGAGATTAACATAGTTAGCTGTCCAGACCCACGACAAAAAGGACTATGGCTCATGTTTCCATTAAATTTAGGTGTTAGTCATTTGATTCCAATACCAGGAACATTAGATTGGGATTATGAACCACCTAATGAAAGAGAGATAAACTAATGAAACGAGAAATAAAAAATGAAGAAATTATATTACGTAAGTTATTCACACTCCCTGAAGTAGCTCGCGATTACATCCGTATTTGTGTTGAGCCCCATGATTGGGTATCGACCATAGAACATCTTTATGAAGACTTCCACACCAAAGTCATCGAAGAAACTCTCAATTAAAGACCTCATAAAAGAACTCGGCGAAGCTACAGTTTACCGCATTCTTATTCGTTATTATAACAAAAAGCACTCATCCAAAGTTGTTCTTCGTGTGGGGGCTGATGACAATAACAGAAGTAAAAAAGTATCCGCTAACCAGCGTCTTTCTGCCTCAGAAATTGATCTAGAATTGCTCAAAAAAAGCTTATTTCGATAAAAATAAAAACGCATATAAACGATCTGAGTATATATGGTCACATATGGTCATTGGACTTATTTGTTAGATTCGTTATTATAACAGTAACAAGGGTACCAAACAGTGAAAAAAGTGGGATGAGAAAGAGAGAGATGTAAGTTATTGATTTTATTATATATTTTTTGGTTATACCCCCCTTTTCGTTTTCACAAAATTACTTTCCAACACTTTGATCCCACTAGAAAATACCCCAAAACTATGCTGTACCCTTGTTACTATTATAATAAGGAATATTTTAAAAATAAGGCTTGACAAAGGAGACTTACTGCTTCAGAATCGAAAGTATATGGAAAAGAAAATTCCTAAAACTACAATGACCGTATGTGTGTCCGAGCCACTTAAATTTGCCGTTGAAAGAGTAGCAGCAAAGGAAGGTATTTCTCTATCAGTTGCAGTGGCTAAGTTACTACTTCGGGCTCTTGGAAAAGATGAATCAGAGGCGTTAGAAAATACAAGAAAACAAAGAAACTATGTCGAATCTACAGGCGCAATACAATTAAAACAAATGGATATGCCTTGGCCTAAAGATATCCTAGCCATAATGGATTATCCATATAGAAATTGGCATCATTATAACATTTTGCTTGATCAAAAGCGTTGGGGAATACATTCGCCTGGACGAGATGATGCAACATGTCCCTCTGATTGCTCTGGCCCAGACTCTAAATATCACGAAGAAATTACTCCTCAAGAAAAAGATGCTATTAAGAAGTATCGAGATAAATTCGGAATTAATTAATGAAAAAAGAACTTAAATTTATAAGTTTAATCCTTATTGGAAACCTTGTTTTTGGTATTGGAATCTATTTCAAACTAAAGCCAACCTATGAGATCACTCCCAAACCACTTCCACTTTATGCAAACGCAGAACAAATTTATACCGATTATGCCAGAGGCTATACAACACTAATCAATTGTAATTACTTTCGAAAGACTTATCCCAGATATAGAAAAGTACTTATTAAACATAACGAAGTCTTTTTTGCATACTCAACAGACCCCATCATGAAAGACAACTACGCTGTCACAATTACTGAAGAAAACACAATCTATCTAAGCGACAATTTCTTTGCGGTAAAAGACGCAGCCTATAGAGAAGGAATCATTGGTCATGAACTTATGCATATCATTGGAATGCCAAACCATAAAAATGACAATATGAGTCGTGCAGACATAATCAAAGACGCAATATACATAACCGAACACTGGTGCTATCATGGTGACCATCCATGGACTGGAAACGATTAAATGCAAATGCACTGGGACCACACAATCGATACCTTCGGACTCGGTATAATTGTATCAGTTTCATTAATATATTTACTTTTCAAAATTCGTAATTATATTAAAGAGTTAGAAACAACTTTACTTAATCGTATTGTTCAAAATGAAGAAAAAAAGTACGGTTTAGAATTAGAGAAACTTCGCGTATTATCGGCTATAGTAGACGAGTTAGCAAAAGGCAACCGAGGTAAGCTTAATCGATGAGAAAGCCCTGGAATAGCCTTTTAAACGAAGAGAAAGAGGCATTTGTAAGAGAGCGCAGAGAGCGGCGTGCTTATAGAACTAAAGACCAAATTAAAGCACTCACAGTCGATTCTATAGCAAGAGCATGGAACATTCCAGTAACAAAAGTTATCGAAAAAGTATTGCAATTGCCAAAGAAAGATGCTAAGGTAGAAACAAATGAGTAACATTGTTCGCAATGTTTCAGTACATCAACGCCTTAAAGCCATAGAAACTGAGCTGTCAATTCATTCTATGACTATTAAAGCTCTTGATAATTACTTATGCTTACTCGAAGCAGTCCTTCTTCTAGCTAAGGTTTGTACCAAAGAAGATCTTGACAAATTGCGTACTGAAGTCTTACGAAAGCAGAATGAGCCCAAAATCGAAACTCCGAAAGTAACTTTATGAACCCTAAAATTCTATTAGGTCTTGGCCTCTTTTCTCTTTTGGCCTTGGGTGTGGGGGTAGTGATTCAAGATACAGTGCTAATACTACTTAATTCAATTTCACTCATCCTTATTGGATATTTCGGCCAGGAAATACTTAAATGAAACTTTATATCGATTATAGTACTCTTACACTCTGGCGCCTCTGTCCTCAAAAATTTATATTTAATTCCAAACTTAATATCCAAGGTGGTGCAACCGATGCTCTCAACTTCGGCACACTTATCCACTTAGGAACCGAACTATTTGGTGTTGCTTCACAAAACCCATCTTTTGAGTTACCTACTAAAGAAGCTGCCTACCAAGAAATTGAAGCTCTCGCAGTAGCAAAACAAGTTCCAGATGTGCGATTGGTAACAAATCCGTTACTTAAGGTTCTTAACCAAGTTGCTGAAGAAGCATCTCAATATGCACTCTCAAACCTAGATTCCGATGAAAAACGTTCTCTTAAACATGCACTCACACTTATAGCTGAGTATACTTTTCATTATCATCCAGATGCATTGCCATATCGCGGTTTTGAGCACAAATTTGAAATCTTTTTAGGAAAAACTGCTGCGGGTCACGAAGTTTTTTATCGGGGCACTATTGATGGGCTTTTAGTTGATGGCGTCCTCGAACGTAAGACCTCATATGATCTCACCGCATTTCTTGGACTACTTACTCCCAATTATCAAGCAGTGGGTTATGTGTGGGCCGCAAGAGAAATTACTGGAAATAATAAAATTTCAAAAGTAATCTTTGATGGAATTTCTACTAAAGGATTCGGCAAATCAAAAGGTTCAGCTTATAGCAATCAAGATCGATGGACCATCTACAATGCCCCGGAAACCCTGTTCCTACGCGCCCAAACAGTTGTTACTGATTCTCAGATTGAAGATTGGAAAACTCAAACTATTAAAGATGCTGATCGATTATTAGAAGATTGGAAAGCAGAAAAAGTTACACGAAACGCTCCCTCAGCTTGCAACGCATATAACACCAATTGTGCGTACAAAGCTATATGTATGAGTGGATCAAAATCAGTAGAACAAACGTTAATAAATGGTATGCCTAAACAAAAAGATATTTGGGATGGCTTTGAAGTAGTGGAGGATTAATGAGTAGAGGAATACGTATTAAAAAGAACAAAGAAGATCAAGCAAACCTAGGACTTCCTGACTGGATCATCCCAGATGGAAAAGT
>JAJPIN010000121.1 GCA_021324715.1 Nitrososphaeria archaeon | reverse complement strand
TTTACTTCAGAGCAATCTTCTTCCAGAACTAATTTTTCTCCTGGGTTTGGGTCTATTTGCGGTGTCATATTTTTATTTCCAGACTTTGGTTATATTATGATTGCACTATTACATGAGACTTTTGTTCAAGGGGGCTGAATCAAACATTTACTTGACAAAATGGTATAATAAAAAGGCGATTTCAAAGATTAGAATTCCAAAAATTTATCGACAGAGGATGCTTGATGACGACTTGAGAAAGCGAAGAACCATAAGTGAATCTAGGATGATTACGCTGGCGAAGGAATTTGGCTTGAGAACTCCATATATTTACTTCGTAGATCCTCTTCGTGCTGAGATAGTAATGGAATTTATTTCAGGAATCAGAGCGAGCAATGTTTTGACATCATCTATTTGTTTTGATATAGGAAAGTTTGTTTCGACCCTTCATTTGTTTAACATAATACATGGGGATGTGACACCATCAAATTTCATTGTAAACAGAAAAATCACCATGATAGATATGGGGCTTTCTTTTTATTCGACACGAAAAGAGGACAAGGCAATGGATATAAGGTTATTTAAGGAAATTCTGAAAAGTACCTATCACAGTTCTTATTCTGAATTCTTTGAGACTTTTTTAGATGGGTATAGGTCCATTAACTCAAAGGAACTTGAAAAGATCCTGAAGAGAGTAGATGAAATAGATACAAGAAAAAGATATGCCATTGCATGAAAAAATTATGTGTTGTAAATTTTTTAGCCACGTTATGGCATCCTTTTATGATTTGTAGAATCATTAATTATTTTGACCTAATTGCAAGTTATACTTGTTTTCTATTTAAGGAACGATAACTCAGATGAGTATTTAGCAAATCTTTTATTTTTGTATTGTGTCTTTTCTAAAATTGGGAAGAATAATATTTGCAAGTACTAATGAAGGGAAATTTAATGAAATTTATCTACATCTGAAATCCTTCAAAATCGACGTAGAATTTGTAAAGCTCGAGACTGTTGAAATTCAATCGAATAACCTAGAAGAGATAGCGTTAGATAAATCAAAAGAAGCCTATAAAAAAATAGGGAGGCCATTAATAGTGGAAGATACAGGTCTTTTTATCGATTCACTTAAGGGATTTCCTGGTCCTTATTCCTCCTACGCACTTGGAACTATCGGAAATCAAGGAATCATAGATCTACTATTAAACAGGACAAACAGATCTGCACTTTTTAGATCAATTGTAGCATATTATGATAGCAATAACAATATCGCCTTTTGCGGTGATGCAAAAGGAACTATATCTCACCATATTACACAAGGTGGTTGGGGATACGATCCAATATTCATTCCAGAAGGTTCCGCAGCTACCTACGCCGAGCTGGGCATAACAAACAAAATTGGGATATCACATAGAACACATGCATTGAATAATTTTGCAAAGTGGTACTGCGAAAATCATTCTTGATAACAAAATCCTAATCACCGAGTAGAGGGTTTTTCATATCCTTCGATCCACCTTTCAGTATATCTTTTGAGGTTCTGAAGGACTACTATTCTTGATATTTCACTTTCATCCATTGTAGCGAATAAGTCTAAGGATCTGCAGAGTAAATGCGAATAGTTCCTAATTTCATTCATTTCCAACATATCGGAGCTCTCCAATCTTTGTGTAGACATTCCTATATGCATATATGATTTTATTTCTATAAAATGTGGATTTCCCCTTCTTATTAGGTCAGCAAATTCACCTAAATAATTCGTTGAATCATTAAAATTCCTTATCATAGTCATCCTGAGTACTGTTCTTGTGTCCATTCTTGATAATAATTCAAGACTTTTTTGCCATCTGCTCCATGCATCACTGTATCTTGGTCTGTTTATCAGTGTGAACATTTTCTTGTTTGAGGCGTTAGTTGAAAGATACAACTGAGTTGGTAGGGCTCCTTCGTCTATCAATCTTTGAAGCATCTCTGGTTCCTGTCCATTTGTGACCAAAAAAATTGATTTTGTATTTTCCAAAGTTCGGAGATATTTAATTAGGCTTGGCAGTTTCGGATACATTGTGGGTTCTCCAGAAAGTGATATTGCATAATGTTGAGGGAAAAGCGATTCATCAAGTTTTAGCTTATCTGTTTTTGTGTTACCATAATGTCCTACAACGAGCTTTCTACGCTCCTCTAATAAATTATTAACTATCATATCTGGTTCATCGACAAGATTTTCGGGCATCTCTAAAGTATCGTAGAATTCGGTAGGTCGCCAACAGTAAACACATCTATTTTCACAGTTCATGGCAGTTGGCGTCATTTCCATGCATCTATGAGTTGAAATACCATAGAATTTGTGCTTATAACA
This sequence comes from Nitrososphaeria archaeon, assembly GCA_021324715.1. Lineage (GTDB taxonomy): Archaea > Thermoproteota > Nitrososphaeria > Nitrososphaerales > Nitrososphaeraceae > TA-21. The sequence continues at coordinate 4,127 of JAJPIN010000121.1, read as the reverse complement.
GGTCCCTTCGTTGGAAAAAGATTTTTTTGTCCAATGGCAAAGTTCAACTGCGGAATGATTGTAAACTCCATATTTTGCTTTTTTTAGCTTTGCTTTGGTAAGAGGTGAAATCTGAATTAGATTTTGTGTTTCTGTGTGTGAAATATATTCATCAGAACAACTCATAGTACAAAAATGAATCGTGTAATGACATTTAAATGTTAAAAAATTTAGCTCAACGCATGTAATCCTTTTTGAATTTATATAACAAAGAGTGTGGTGACACGATGTCCTCTTTGATATCATTATTTTATCAGAAATCTAATATGCGTCTTTTCCAATTCACATATAATCCAAAACTTCTTTATATTATCACAATTCTAAAAAGAAGCAAAGCCAATGTTGGATACTGACAGAGTTTTAGAAATAGCGCTTGATATGGTTGGTTGGAACACTGTACCTGCCGATACCGCAATTCATGTTTCTGGTAAGAACTTCAAAAAGGTAATGTTAATGATAGATGTAACTACCGCCGATCTAATGCTAGCAAAGAATTTAGGTTGTGACGCAGTGATAACCCATCATCCAATAGGTATTACCGCTGTTAATTTTTACAAAGTTATTGATAGACACGTTGACTACATGGTTGAAAATGGCATCTCAGAAAAAATTGCTAGAATGTCTGTTAAGGATCTGAAGAAGAGAGTAGAAATTAGAAATCATACTCAGATATATTCATCTGTTATTGATTCTGCAAAAATATTGGATATGCCGTTAGTAAACATCCATCAACCATGTGACGAATATGCAAAAAGAGTAATTTCTAAAAAAATTAGCGAAAGAGATCCAAATTTGATATCTGAGATGATCAGCGCTTTAAAAGAAATACCAGAATTCAAATTGGTAGAGACGAAGATTCAAGTTGCATATGGGCAACCTGATTCGCTCGTAGGTAAGTGGGTTCCGGTAATAGCTGCGGGAACTAATGGTGGATATCTAGTAGCTAAGACCTATTTTGAAAACGGAATTGGTACGGTTCTTTATTTTCATATTGATTACAATGACTTGATCAAATTAAGAGAAAGTAATGTTCAAGGAAATCTGGTCATATTAGGACACTTGGCCGGCGATTCAATTGGTATGAATGCATTGGGCAATAAATTAGAAGATGAAGGTATACAGGTCGTTCGAAAAGATATCATTACAGCATAAAAATGATTAATCTAACAATTATATAATGTAAAAATAACAAAGCAGTACTGATTGGCCTTCGTAGTATAGCCTGGTCAGTATAGGCGGCTGTGGACAACAAAATAGAATCAGTGTTGGAGGAAACCGCTCGAGGAGGGTTCAAATCCCTCCGAAGGCCTCATATAACGAAATGAAATTACTAAGCTCGTCGAATATAGAAAGTTATGCTAGATTTCGACAATATACCATCAATATTGTTCTCTATTATCATACCATTTCGTTAATAATTTTTGCAGCATTTTTGGCTCCATTCTTCAAATGGAAATTATTCGTCCTGCCAGTTGTAATTTTTTCTTCTATTAAAATTTCCAATCTTGATATATCTTCATACGTGTAACCCAATTTCTTTGCATTTTGTTCTTGTTCGAAATGATGCTTGATAGGTATGAATATTCCTGGAGTTCCATAAACTAGTGATTCATCTATAGTCGATCTTCCAGCCAAAGATACTACAAGGTCGGAGGCATACACATATTCGTGCAAATTATATACAAAACCAATGTTTCTGTAATTGATGTGATTATTTTCAAATTCAGATACTGAGGGTCCTAGAGCTACTAATAGATCTAGATCCATCTTCATCTTTAAATTCTTATATGCATTTAGTGCTTTTTTAATTAAATACAGCCCGGCATTAGTTCCCCCAATACAAACCAGTATTGTTCTCCTATCAATCCCTAATTTCTTACGTAACAATGTCCTGTCTATTGTACTTAAATTTCGTACGATTGGTCCTACATAGGAGATATTATCTTTGTCTTCACCATTATCGGGAATAAGAACACGATCACATTTTTTTAACATATTTTGCATAGATTTGTTCATTCTAGATTCAATGGATGAAAATACACCTTTAACAAAATGAGTTTCTAGTAAATCGGTAATTAATACTCTTTTGCGATTCTTTTTTTCCCCTACGGCAATTGATGCAAAATCTTCGTCACTAACTAACAGACTATCTTTGTCTTCGTTAATAAAAACACTCGCAATTAACTTGCATCTTCTATAATACATGAAATATTTAAAAAGCCATGTCAAAGGAGAACGTAATTGCATCGATCTGCCGATATCAAAATTTTCGGGGCTATAGGCGTCATTAACATTATAACCGTTGTTCGAAAAAATGTCATATGCTGGACGGCCAGTAATAACTAAAATGTTTTCTTTCGTCAAGGACTTTAATTCTTCGCAAATTGCGAGATCTCTCGTGGCATGTCCCAAACCTATTGGACTTGTAAAAAATATTACCAAGTTATCTATCTTGAACATCACGAGTGTAATTACCAATTTAACTGCAACGAAAAATGATTAATTTCCTTTTCGTATAAACTCGCTCATTGAATCCTCAGACACTTGTTTTGAGCGGAAAGCAATCAGTATGCTACAATCATCAATGGTAAGTCCTAGATCTTATAACTCAATTTTTTTCAAGATTCTTGCTCTACCCAAAGGTAAAGAAAAATCAATTGAGATTGGAAATACAAGACATCTCCCTTCTGTTTCTATAAATTTTTGTCAATAAGATATAAGGCTTAACAAAGCAAAAGAATAGTACTTATGTAAAGAACAATCTCCTTATCATGTTTTTTGATCGTTTAAGGTTAAGTTTGAATGGGTATAGTACAAATGAATTACTTGCGCATGTATCAGGTCAAGTAAATTAGAGAAAAAAGTATTTGTAGGTAGTGATATGTCGCTAGCGTTTTGTACTATTGCTACCTGTTAGGGCGGACTGAAGCTTTGATCTTGTCGAATTTGTGAATCTGCTTCAAAGTTCTCGCCTTGAACATAAATTTGGTAATTTACACCAAGGGATTTGCGTTCCGGCGGCTCTTAATTAGCGACCTGCTTCGATTGATCCACCAGTTCTTAAGTTTTGCTTAAATTAGATCATGAAATCTTATTAACTTTCTAGAGGCTGCTGTATTACCAATACGGGTGTTCCAATAGGAGGATCCGGATTAATTGACATGTATGATCTCGCCTTCCATGTGTACCCGTAGATGGTCTAGACACTTCGCACACTGGTAGGTCCACCTTTCACTCCCACCATATGCATTTCGGGACCTACGGGTTTTAAAAATTAAATGAATCGTCAATTACTTCGACAATGTCTCCATCAGCTCCTAGCACGAGTTATCTATCTCTGATCAATATGATAATTAAAATAGTATCAAATGTTATTCATGAGATGTGAGCAAGTTTGGTTTTTTCCCGGAAAATTCAGATGTTTCATTCCAAAGTCATTTAAAAGGAGTAGAAGTGCAAACGAGAGGTTTGTTGCTTGATTTACGCGTTTTCATAAAATCACTAGGCGACAATGTAATTGAAGAGATAAGACCACACAGGATAGCTTATGCCAAGTCATTAAACTTTAGAACCTTTGTTGATATACAACCAAAAAACGACAATTTGATAATTTCTATCAGAAGAGGAAGAACTTATCCGCTTATCACTTCTGTAGTGAGAAATTCTTCAGAATTAAAGGCCATCGAACAACAGATTGCTGAGGCGTACGAAACTATCAAATGAAACTAATTTCTAAACATATCCAATCAAAGGTAACAGAATTAATTTGATTCTGGGGGGGGGTGTATGTAAAATTCTGCCTATTGAAAGTTTATCATCAATTCTATAAATATCAAGTATTATTACTTTAGTTTGATAATGGTATTGGTAGTTTAATTTTTCTTTATATTAATCCAACGATAAACTAGAATCTTAATTGAATGGTTCGCCCTTCGTTAGATGCTAGATCTTGTACTATCATGGGATATGGAAAGGCTTAGAATATTCATTCAAAAGTTGGAACCTTCGATCGGCTTTAATTATATGATTTGAATATTCTACTTTAGAAAATAAAGCTTAATTTATTAATTCAGTATAAACTCATAAAG
>JAJPIN010000130.1 GCA_021324715.1 Nitrososphaeria archaeon | reverse complement strand
TAAATCAATTTGATAAAAGGGTGAATGTGGGTAATGTTGAAAAGCAAGGAGAACAGCCAAGCCCAGATTTCCTAAAAAATGATGAGTCAACAAATAGTTGTGAATATAATGATATCCCAATAGCAGATGTACAAACTAATAGAAATACTAACAACTCCGACATTAATTCTGATAATTCCACGCACAAACCGAAGTGGACTGCATTGGACCTAGGTCAACAACAAAATATATGCGGTATTAAGGTAACTTTTGCAAACGAGGACAATGACATAAAATTCTTCACACTAGAATTCTCAAATGATGGAAAACAATATACACCTGCTGAATATTACTCGACAACGGGTACTAACTCACCTTCAGAAATTTACGACCTAAAAGAAGGTCCAGTCAATGCACGATTTGTTAAAATAACTGAACTGGATATTACTGACTCAATGAACTGGATATCCGATCTTACGGTTTTAGGAAACACCGACCTTTGAGATCGCTTGTTTGCACAAAAATTTGCTGAACAAAGTTCTTATCTTTAACAGTTCTTTGTTTAATTCCATCCGTATAGAATTTATTTTATCTAATAAATATCAGAGTCATTGGATTATCCTATTATTGTTGAAAAGGACGGTATAAAGATTAAACCTGAAGAGATGACTGTTGATAAAATGTATCACTGTATTTACGATAGGAAAGTCTATATTTTTTACAAAGATGAAGAAAATCTCACGCACTGTTACGAAGTAGATGATCCTCTGGTAGTTCAAGAAATAGTCAATAACCCAGACAACTTGGAAGACATACTGCTAAAGCATTCTGAGGAACAATAATTGAACAACTAATATATTTAGGATTTTTGATTTGCACTAATAACATGGCCTCAAATGCTGAAACAAGAAGGACGACTAACGAAATTTTGATAGGAAAGAAGCCTTTGATGACCTATGTCACTGCAACCCTGGTTCAATTAGCAAATGAGCCCACAGTTGTTATAAAAGCCAGGGGGAGAAGTATTACCCGTGCAGTAGACGTAGCACAAATTATTGTAAAGCGTATGGGTAATATAGGATATAAAATTGGATCTGTAAAAATAGGATCCGAAACTATTCAATCTGAAGACGGTAAAGTCAGAAACGTTTCAACAATAGAAGTACAAGTATCTAGGTAAAGTATCGCCATTTATTTAGGGTTTAATTAATTCTGTCAAGGATCAACTGAACAAGTTGAATCTGATATGAACATTTATCTTGTTGCTTAATTTTTGAGTATTAGTGCAACAACTTGATTCTCAGATGATCCTTATAAGTTGGAGGAATAGTTTATAATTGGATAGGCGCCTTAGTAGATGATCTCACATTTAATATTATCAGAATCTTGTTCTGGTGTTTCTACAATTAAGCGAATATACTTTGAAAATAAATCTATAGTGATTCAATATAATGAAATATAATATTCCTTTCCAAAAATGTTATCAATTAATGTATGAATATGATTAATATCTCTATAAAATTTAAATTCTGATACATTAGTTATTTCAGAATATATTTGAAGAATAAAACATCGTGACGTTCTCTTATTGATAAACAACTTCTTTCTATTCTTAGTCGATTCTATTCTTAATCCCTCATCAATGTCCAAATTTAACAAGTCATGTGATAATTTTTTTCGTATAGATACTGTTGAAGGCAATGGTGATTCTATGGTAGCAAATCTTTGAATATTAGTCTTGTTTTTAAAATACAGACAATGTTCTTTGACCAGATGGTTTCAGTTAACATTTCTTAATCGGAACCAGCTTTCATTATGCATAAACCTGTATAATCATTGTTTTGAATGGGAGGACTATGTCGGATTCAATAGATTATGTAACCATCAATTGCAGCCAGATATCAATTATGAATTCCTAAAATCTTAAATATCGATGGAAATAAATTTTTCAAATGAAAAAGTATGGCTGTGGAGCTTGCGGAGGAACTTTCAACGATAGATTCGAGTTATTAGAACATGCAACGGCTGTACATGATAAGAAAACGACTTATTCTTGTATTGTGTGCGACGAGTCATTCCAAAGTGAAGCATCATTCAAATTACATATGATGAGAAATCACAAGTTTGCTTAGCAGCTGGTTGGCGATAGCTATTCTGCTAGGATACCAAAGTTATTGAAGGTATCAATCATAATATACTATTTTTAACTCAAATATCCTTAAATATTGCGATATTTATTGATTGGTGACCCTATGACAGAGGTACCCATTTCTTATCCGATAATAGTGATGATATTTGTTGCTGCAACAGCGGTCATTGGAGTTTTAGCAGTTAAGTTTGTTAAGAAAAGTAGTAAACGGTATATAGTTGCCGGTAAAACTTTACCGTTATTTTTTGTTGGAACTATGCTGGTCTCCGAAGCGGTGGACGGAAATGCCTCCTTGGGTAATGTAGCATTGTCGTATCAATATGGATTCTGGTCTGGTGCGGCCATACCTATTGGATTGGCGGTTTGCCTAGTATTGACGGGGTTGTTCTTTGGCAGGACATTTAATAGAATGAATATGATAACCCTTGCAGATTTTTACTTTAGGAGATATGGGAATACCGCAGAGATAATGTCAGGTACTTTAATGTCTATTAGCTTTATCGTTCTAGTAGCTGGCAATTTAGCGGCTAGTGGTTACATATTATCGGTTGTTTTAAGTATTCCGCTGATTTATGCCATGTTAATTTCCACTGCTATTGTATTACTATATACTTACTTTGGTGGGTTATTTTCTTGCGCATACACTGATATCTTTCATATTTACCTAGCTGTTGTCGGGTTCTGGTTGGGATTTCTCTATTTCATTGGCCCATGGTCACCGATTCCTGGTGGACTTGAAGCGATAGTAGCAAATGCACCACCAGGCTTCATGGACATGTCTGGTCTATTAGATTTCAAGGCCGGAGCGTTGGTGAATTGGGCAGCGATACTGTCTTTGGGACTAGGAGACATAGTAGCACTAGATTTTATGGAGAGGGTCTTCGCTGCTGCAGGAGGGCGAACAGCTCAGAAAAGTTGTTACCTGGCAGCTGGGTTGACCATGCTTATACTTATTCCTACTACAATGATTGGAATTATTGGCCACACCTTGGAGCCAAACATTGAAGATCCCTTTACTCTTTATCCAGTGGTGGCTATAAAGCATGTACCTGAGGTGATTGGGATATTGATGTTAGTTAGTACTATTAGTTGCGGGATGTCCACTGCTAATGGAGGTACATTAGCAATTGCTAGTGTGATATCAAGAAACATACTGCAGAGGAATATCTTGCCGAGATTAAAGGGTAAATTGCTTAGCGATAGACAATTACTCCTTGCGACTAGAATCTTCGTAATTCCAATGTTTTTTACTGCATTTGCCCTTGGCGCACTTATTCCCCGACCTGGTGTATACCTGATTCTCGCATTTGACATTGTGTTTGCTGGTTGTTTTGTCCCACTTGTAATGGGCACATATTGGAAAAAGTCAACACCTGAGGCGGCTGTTGCTTCAATCGTAATCGGATCGGTACTTAGAATGATATTCTATTTCACAATTAGCACCGCCCCTCCTGACAGTCCTCTATTTGCGTATTTAGGCCTAGACACAATCATCCCACCGATAGTATCTTTTGTAGTATTTGTAACGGTGAGTTTAGCTACTTACAAGAGAAAACCTTCAAGACACGATGTAATCTATTTAATCCCTTCAGAGGAAGATGTGGTAACTGGAACTGATGTTTCTAAATGGGTAAATCCAATAGATATAAGGAAAGTTCCAAGTAAGAGATAGGCATGGGATAGGCGAAACAAATATGCCGCAACAGACCAATAACAAATCAGTGGGAAATGAGAAGCCAAAAATAAGCAGAATACTTATTGCACTTGATAAATCAGGATACAAGGAAAAAATCATAGCCTATGCCATTACACTATCAAAGTCACTAGGCGCCAGTGTGACTGTAATACATGTTTTAGACAAGGCATCCCTTGGGGTCATTCGCAATATGATTGGTTACTATAGAGGAGG
>JAJPIN010000190.1 GCA_021324715.1 Nitrososphaeria archaeon | reverse complement strand
TGAGCATGACCATGAAACAATTTATCAATATCACGCTCGAGCTCCCAGTCCTGATGAATTAATTGGCAGGTGGGTCGGAAGGTTAGTTTGTGACAGTGCGGTAACTCCTGTAGTACAAGTATTTACTTATACATACGACATAGTTGGAAAACTGCGTATGAACTATGTATTTGGTGATTTATTAAAGGGTGTATCCAGAGTCATTTTAACACCCCAACAAATGAATATGCATGATTGGACTGATTGGCATGATGAAGTTAAGATGGTTAAAGAAGATTTTATGGTTGGAAAGTGGTGCGCCCCTTGGACCGATCTTCCATTGAATTATCCCCCTGGCTTCTTAAGTACTGACATAGACAAAAATGGAAAGAAAAGACTCTGCCTTCGGTTCACACTAAAACGAAAAACCAGACAAAGTGGCCATAAAATGCGATTTTGAAGCATATAATGATAAATATCTCATTGTAGTAATCAGAAGTATGTGCTGGGTCCCCCGAATCGCAAGAGAATTCGGTAGCGGCGTGGATAACTACGCAAGAGAATTTTATGAATTCATTATGCCTCCGATTGACATGACAGAAGATGAGCATGATTTGAGTATAAGGATTGATTTAGCCGGTTTTGCAAAAAACGAGATAAACATAAGTATCATGGAAGATACGCTTTCAATTAAAGCAAAGCGTGAACTAAAAGCCAGCACCGCAAATACATACTGCATGCATAGGCCTACTAATATCGACAGAAAAATAAAATTGCCTTTATCACCAAAAGATTACGAACAAGAGCAAGTTATTGGAAGGGCTACCTACGTTGATGGTGTAGTTACGCTAAAAATCCCTTTGAAAAATCGAATAATTGTGAAATGAACTAGCGTACAAATTTTCTTTTTAAGGTTGCGCCGACTATAGTCACACCAGATAGTATAAAGCCACAATATGCCAGAAGGGGATTTTGAGGCAACATAATTGAAGATCCAATAAATAATACTGAGGCAAAAATACTCCATGCTAGAAAATCATACCTTGTATTAGAGTTACTAACACCAGTAACATGTTCTCTCTCAAGATATGATTTCAAAAGAGGTGTGAGGCTTACCGAATCTTCAACCCACGTTCTCAAACGCTGTAATGAATATTTCATTTCAGCAACGTATGCTTCTTGGATTAGTCCTTCTTCTTCAAGCAGATTTCTTAATACTTTTAGAAATTGAAATTCTATCCCATGGTATTTATAAATTCCTTCAAGAATGCTGGTCATGCGTAAATATAAAGCTAGATTCTTTGGCAGTCTAAATGGAAATTTACTCATCGTTTTGTTGGCAAGGTTCATAAGTGCATTTACTTCCATCTGATCCACTTCTTTTCCATGTAATGATTGTAAGCTCAACTCAAGAGCCCTCTCCACGTAATATCGATTTACCGTAGGTTCTAACGTTCCAAGTTCCAGTAAAATATCGACAACCCTTCTATGATCTGATTCGATCAGACCACGATATAACCTAATTAGTCTCAGTCGAGTTTCATTATCCAATCTTCCAACCATTCCAAAATCATAGAGAATTATAGATCCGTCATTGGCTACCGACAGATTCCCCGGATGTGGGTCTGCATGAAAAATTTTGTGGCTTAACAACATCTTAAAAAATATCCGATGAATCCGCGCGACTAGGTTTCCTCTGTCTATTCCTATTGACTCTAGCTGCACAATATCAGTAATCTTGATGCCGGGAATATAGTCCATGGTAATTACATGTTTGGATGTTCGTTCCATGAAGACATTAGGAATAATCACGCCGTAATTATTTCCGAGATTTTGTTTTATGGTCATCAAGTTTTGTGCTTCTAGTCTATAATCAATTTCCTCGTGTATTGTTTCAATAAATTGTGACAAGATGCCCTCTGCTGAAAATGCTAAATTAGGATCTACGAAACGCGCAGCGAGAGGGAGAATTTTCTTTAAAACATCGATATCTTTTTGGATGGTCTGTTCAATATTAGGTCTGCTAATCTTGACAATAACTTCATTCCCTTTATACCTAGCAAGATAGACTTGACCTAAACTTGCTCCAGAGATCGCTGACGTATTAAATGATTCATACATGCTTTCAGTTTTCCCAAGCTCACTTTCGATTATAGGGTTCACTTGTGTGAATGGTGCGGGTGGAACATTATCCTGAAGGTTAGCCAATACTTCCAGATATGGTTGGGGCAAAAAATCGGCCCTTGTCGAAAGCCACTGCCCCAATTTTATGTACAAGGGACCAAGCGTAATAAACGCATTAAGTGCTTTTTCTGCATGTTTTTTATATTTTTTTTCGTCAACACCCTTACCTTCTCGTTTAACCCAGTCACGTCGGTCCTTTCTAAAATTTATTATAGTTGGTAACAACGTAATCATAACTTTAATTATATAAATACTAGAAACGGACATTATTATCAATTGATTATTTAGTCGCTTATGACTTCAAATTTGCTATCAAATTTTTTATAAAATTACCAGCTATATAAGATGTGGTACAAAATACAAGCTCAATAATGCTTGTTGGTAACGTATTATTGGTAGATACAGATTCTAAAGCCTTGTGTACATCAGGTGATTCTACGTTACTTTTTTTAGCTATCGAAGAAGCTACATGCTTGGCAATTGATAGAGCGCAGAATAAACCGACCAAGTATTCGGGAGCATCTATCATCAGATGTCCAAGGGGGTCCTCTCTAGGATCAATTTTGTCAATATGTGTCGTGTAATACCCATCATATTCTCTAATATGCAAATTACCATATCTGAACTGTCTTTTTGCTCCTTTCTTAGTTCCTAGAATGGTCTCAGGATATTCAATAATGGGTCTGATGGACTTGGATACAATTACATTGCCTTCGTCGTCTATGTAATGCACCATTAAGTAAATGGCTAAGATGGATACTATTATACTTTACTGGAATTTAAAAGAGCGCCCACAGTCGATTGAAACTCTTTTGTTCCTGTTCGCGTCTTCTCTATTCCACATGTTGGTTAACCTTTACTCGCTTAAATAATACGAGTCCAAACGGAGTTATAGAATAGTGTTTGCCTTATTAGTATCAAAACGTTTGAGTTTTAGAAGTGCGAAAATGTTCTGATTAAGCACTCTTATATCTCTTTTTGCTCCAAGAAACACTTAGGTCGCATAGAATGTTATTGCTTCGTATTATAACAGGCAGGTGATAATAAATTTGAATTGTCAATACTAAGGATCAGGAATTTTAAATTTAAAATATGTCAATGCTTTATGTCTGGCAGTTTACCGAATGCAGTAACAGCAACTTTAAATTCAAAGAATGTAATTAACTCAATTGTATCATGTCAGGATTGGATGTAACATGAAATTAAAAAGATGTACAAAGATTCGAGCAGAACCGATGCGCCAGAACTAAATGGATCCCCTATACCAGAATTTGTTCTTATTGTTTTGGCAAATTTAAAAAGGATTACTGTTCCGATTTTATATTCAATCGGTTGCCGATGGCTCATGAAATATCTCTCTCATGTATGAACCATTTCAAATCAAAGATTAGCGTTTCTATAGTAGAAGAACTCTTTTCTATCAAGAAAAATATAAACAACCAAAACTAGCAGTAATAATATGCAATAAATAGATGTCATCAAGTGATACACGTGTGCGTTCATGGGAGAATATGCAAATCATTTCAAAAAAAGATAATTTAACTCGGGATTGCAATTAAGGGGCTTTAATCTATATTGTCGTTAATTTTTCGGCGCCGAAATTCTTTTACTAATATATTTAATGATATTCCTCTGATCAGTGGATCCGAATTGTTAACAATATGGACTGCTACAGGAGTATGAATTCAATGTTGGGTATTAGTTTCGATCAATTAAGAACAATTCCGAATCATTCAATTACACCAACTAACCTTGTTCACTGTTTCTGAATAATGCATTTGACAAGTCTATATCAAAAAAAGTTTCAAAACTGAGACAAAGTGAAGACCAAATGATTCCATAAATAAGTTAAATAGTCAATATCAGGTACAAATTAAATGGCATCATCAAGAGGAAAAAGTTCGCGCAAAGTTATGGTACATAACGTACCTATGAAGGCTACCATCTACCTAAAACACCGGCTTGTTATGGTGACTGGATCTATAGTCACCAACAAAAATGATATTCAAGTGCGCATTCCAAAGCTGCCCTCGGGAAGATGGACGATAATAAGGGCCCAAGTAAATTATACAAATAAGCGGTGGATGGCATGGCAGATCGCTTTTGGCGATAATACAAGAATTGTAGAAACAGGTAATG
>JAJPIN010000053.1 GCA_021324715.1 Nitrososphaeria archaeon | reverse complement strand
GCATCTAGAACACAGGATATATCTAGGGATGGGTTTCTGAATTTTAGGCTTTACCTGTCTTTCAAATTTATGTACGTCACTAGGTTTCACCTTACAGCGAATCACTTCTGATGCATCCACAATCTTATTAACGTATTTTGCATTGGACTTGTCTTCTACAATTTTGAATTTACCCCTTCCTTTGTGTAGGATTCTTGCTTCTATTTTCACTTCATCGATAAACATGAAACACCAGCAAGAGTATTTTTTGGCTGTCGTACCGTAATCACTATTGATACTGTTATCTAATTCAAGGTGATTGTTGTCATAATTGATGGTATCGCTGATACTCATCATTTTCCCTTTTAGATAATTGGTTATCCACATTTTCTCATCACTTTTCCAGAATTAATCACGAGTAACGTCATTGATTCTATTACAGATGCAGCTGTGATTGGTTCTGCCGTTATCTGTGTTATAATTTTTTTGACGATGTTGTCATTATTTTTTTGATTCATTTCCTGTGATCTCTTATCTAGTCTCTGTTTTCATATAAATGACAAGACAAATTTGATCCCTGAATTTCAGAAGTGGACTTTGTGTCTTTGTTTATATTAAGATCAAAACTAACCAAAGAATTGACTAAAATGAGATCAGAGTGCGAGCATGTAACAAATCCTGTCCTATTTTTCATTGGCGATTATGATGTCGTGTACAATCATAATATTTCATTATCGTTATCCATGGTAGAATCCTGTGTGTTAGGAGATATATTACATAAAAATGAATATTTTAAATAGAAATAGATTTGATCGTAGGAGCGATAGCACGCTAATAATTCTCATCGCTATATCACTTCTTTATATTATGGCAACTATAACTGCACTCTATCCCTTTGACCGTCTACAAATAGTAGCAGCTGCTACTCTACAGGAAAATAATAATAACACTAAACCAGTTTTCTTATCTACCATTTCAACGACCATAGCAACTGGAGTTGGCGCTACTGGAGCTATATTAACTGTACCGGGTTATTTAAGGGCAAGAAAGCAGCCAAAATTTCTCGCAGCATATTTATTAAAGATTCATAACAAACATGACGAGCTCTGCAGGTATCCAAAACTCTCAGACAAGAGCAAAAATGAATATCGGAATTTCTTGGATTCTTTACGCTGTGACATCATTTATTCATTGAAAAATGGCGACATAAATGAAAATCAATATAGACTAATTGAAGAAAGGATTGCTGAATATTTGAATAGGTTAAATTACCCAAAGTAAAAGTAATTCGATATATAATAAAAATCATTACGGAAAAGAATTTTAGGTGGCCGGATTTCTGCTGGTCTGTTCACAAGAAAGCAATCGAGAAAAAGGAGAATCTACTAATGCTAATTTAGAAATAAAGAATTTTGAAATTGGGATGCATAAGCCATTTTATAGCTTGGACAGAATTTCCTTCTGGCTATTGATAACTTAAAAAATGAAATTTCTTACCGTCATAGCAATTCTGTGTTCTTGAACCGATCCTATTAGATGCATATTACTTCAAGCTTTAACTATTAAACCCTATTTTTGATCTCCTTCATGATAACCATTTACTAATTTTTTCAATTAGTAAATCAATTAAATATCTCGATTGATAACATGTCATCTTTATAAGAGAAGTTTAGCTTGTCGGCTCATGACGTTGTTATTATGACGCCCTTTCTATACGTAGTTCTAGGAAGGCAAATAAATTAACTAAGCTCCGCAATATATAATAGGATCTGCAACAAATAACAACAATTTGAAAAAATATTGATAATTACGAATCAAAAGATAAAAAAAGCAATTACTGCTGCTCTGGCTGATGAGGATATGATGAAGATAATGAATTCTGTTAAGGATGAATCAAAATCCTTAAGGTCTATCATGATCGAGCGAAATATTGCATATACTACTGCATATCGAAAGACCAAATGGCTATTGAACCAGTCACTACTCGTAGTTGATAGATTTGAAATTACCCAAGATGGGAAAAAATCCAGCCTTGTCTGGTCTGCGCTCCGATCAATTGCTGTCAAGTATGAACAGGATGGCACTATTTTTGTGGAAGCAGAAGAAAATGTTAACGCGCTAAAGAAGACAATGAAAAATTTCTTCTCAATTGAATAATATTAATTAATATTAATCAATATGATAATGATACATCTCATATCTATACTAGTTGCCATCTCGTGGTGTATCTTCTAGGCTTTTGATACTTTTTTGAGAATAATATAATCGCATCCATATGACAATGGTGAGAAAGATTGTTGCACCAGCATGTATCTGTGAGCCTAACCCATCTGGCAAACTCAAAAATGCACTAATTTGTTTGATTTCAAATAGTTCTCCTATTATATATAGTCCGATGAAAAGTGATATTAGAAATTGAAAGTTCTTTATACTCCGGGATTTAATTGATGACCATCCAAAGAAAATCAATGATATTGAAAAAAGGATTGATGTAATTATAGACATATATGGAATGGTCTCGGCACTAAAATCTAGAAACAAATTATTTACTAGCCTTCTCCTCTTTTTCTCCTCTGCTTATCTTTCTTATTGAAAAGAAATAGTAGATTGCAAAAATTGTCATTGCTACTGCGGACAATGGTTCAAGAATTCCCTTTGAGAGTATCTTTAGATCAAGCATACCAGCGACATGATAAGTGAATTGAATTAGCATAAAACTGGCTAATAATATCATCAATTTTACAAGAAGATCGCTTCCAATCTTTTGATTTCTTGACTTCAAAATAAAGTAAGTTGGGACTACAAAGCCTGCAAAATAAAAGATCGCATCAATAAAATGATATTGGATTTGTATCAACTTTCTAGATTACCTTACTCATTCTTAATCGAGTTTGTGTTTATGCACTCAAACTTAAAAATGGATCTACGATATCCAAAATTCAGATTTGTCTCGCCATTTATATTAAAAAGTAAAATAAGTATACTGCACTCAAATGAATCACAAAAAACTGAAATCAAAACAAACATGGCTGATAGCTGTAACCGTAATGGCTGCAATATCAGTAAGCTCTATAGTAACAGGAATTACCGGCCAAACTCTACAGAAGACATTCGCAGAAAATAACTCCACAACAAATGCAAGTGCAGCCAATTCATCTTCAGCAACAACACCAGCGACGACCTTTAAGACAGTAACTCCAAACCAGTCAACAAACAAGGAATTCTGGATAAATACAGTCCACCTTGATGGAAACACAAACATTAATGCCGGTGTGAAATGTGACACATGTCCTCAAAATGGTCCACTGCACCCAGCTGAAAAGCCTCCTGCAAATTCAACTATCCCGATGGGTGGAGGTTTCAGAATAGTGGAACCCAATAAGGTCGGAGCTTGGGACTTCAGATCGTTCACATTCTCTCCAGACCAAATAGTCGTCAACCAGGGTGATAAAGTTACTCTACACTTCGTAGGAGTACAAGGAGCACATCACATGATTAACGTTGAAGGAGTCGATAACTTCCCACTCCCGAGAGGACAAATACACACTGTATCATTTGTAGCAGACAAACCTGGAACCATATCTTACATCTGTTCCTTACACCCGCCAAACATGGTTGGGCAGATATTGGTCCTACCAAAAGCTAGTTCATAAAGCCGATGGATAGGAGGTAGTGTTGAATGGTAACCTTGACTTCCCTCTCTTTTTTTTATTTCCCATTATACTCAAATAGCAATCAAATTATTACAGAAATACCCCATAAGAAACATCAAGAGCAGACCTAATTAGATGTTCGAAAGAAGAATTCAATAAGATATCAATAAAATCTAAATTGAAAAAAAGACAAATTAATCCGCGTCCCCTGGAAAGATTTGCGTCAACTTTCTAGATTACCTTACTCACTCTTAATCGAGTTTGTGTTTATGCACTCAAACTTAAAAATGGATCTATAAAATCCGGATCTGAAATCCAAACTTAATATTCGTGGCGTCATTTATATCAAAAATAAAAGAAATAGGTAGTACGAAAAATGAATATGAAAAAAATTAAGTCAGAACAAAAATGG
>JAJPIN010000182.1 GCA_021324715.1 Nitrososphaeria archaeon | reverse complement strand
TATACTCCGTCTTTTTATTCATTTTAATTATCGTTCATCACATTTAAATAAAATTATATCACAAAAAATAGCTTATTTTCTTAATATAGTAACATTATTTTTATTTAGATTGAAATCTATTTCACTAGAAATATAGCTCTACACTCTTAGATTGCTAGCGTAATCGGTTCACCTGAACCCAACTCGAGTTATTTAGTTGGTAACACAACTTTATCGGCAGTAATTATTTTTCCACTATTTAACTCTACAAGAATCGGATCCAAAGTAATTATGATTACATTAGTGTTCATAAAAGAATATCCAAAGTATGAAGGAATGTTCCTGCTCTACTAATGACCTGACAATTTATCAATCCCCAGAAAGTCAATCTATAAATTTTACAAGCTCAGAATTTAACTTGTCTCTCCTCATAGTAGAAACCATGTCCAGCCTTCTCAATAGAAACTAGCCGTAATCCCTTAATACCATCATGCATTGGATTTAACCCTTAAGTTCGAAAATGTTAACAGCATTGAAAGGCGTGCTATTGCATTAGCAGAAGAGGAAGGCTTTATAACCGGACACTTCTTGCTTCACAAGGTTAAGGATTATTAATATATACACTATCAAGCATTAATTATAAAATTAATGTTACTTATTCAAGATGATATCGAAGAGCCAATAACACTTAATGCCAGTAACACTTATCCTTATCCGTCTGAATTTGATTCATGGAATAATAAATCAAACGTAAATCGAAATGCAGATACGCACGGATTTTATTAATCTTATAAGGCAGATGCAAAGAATACGGTAAGTAAGAGCAAAAAAACAGCTATTATTATTTTCATCATGTTAGCAATCCTAGTTGTACTTTCTATATATATTATAAGACCTGAGTCTTTATTTCCTAAAATTAAAAAGTTTGACAGATTTGGAATAGCCGAAATTTATCCCACCAAGGTTGGAGGAAGAGAATGGTTTATCGATATGGACAATCCCACAAAGGATGGGCTATTCAATCCTCAATCCAACATAACAAGACAGGCTGATGGTTCATGGCAAATTAGTGGCAGACAAAATTTAGGAAAATATAACAATGAGGTAAGAATGGATGTTAATACCCCTACAGGAGAACATGAGTGGAAGAATGTGGAAATGACTGGATATGCTAGAGTAATACATGCAAATCCACCATTTGATTCACTTGTATGGTATGCTAGAGGAGGAAGGCACGATAGCCTGGTACCATGTGAAGGTACGTCCCTTAAAGGAAGAATAACGGTTAATGGTACCGCATCTTGGATAAAAGAAATATGGCATATAGGTGGATACACTAATGAGAGAGATAGGGTTCAAGCTACAGACTCAATAATAGGTAGGTGGATAGGATGGAAAGTTGTAATGTATAATATTGATAATAACAAGGCAGTGAAAATGGAATCCTATCTAGACGACAAAGGTAACAACAGATGGATAAAAGTCACAGATTTGATAGATAACGGAGGATGGTATTCCAATTATCCAGATTCTGTATTTTACAGTGCAAACTGCGGTAAACCCAAGGACTATATTATCACAAATGGAGGACCCATAGCTACATTTAGATCCGACAACATGGTTTGGGACTTTAAGGACATGAGTGTTAGAGAAATTCAAGACCAAAAATGATTACTAAAACACCATTCTGTGAGGTAACTTTACCATTGGCACCGATTCGACCAATGCATCAATATCCATGAACATGGTTAATTCACACTAAATATGTACTAGTTTGAAATCTTACTACAATTGGCAAGATGAAAAAAATTGAAACCTTTACAATTTTCGCATTATGACAGGAAAGCTTCGTTCGGGAAAAGCTTACATAGGAGTTTACTATTTGCAGGATTCTTATATGAACATGTATTTCATGCAGTAATAACGAATAAGAATCTCTGCCTCAAGATCGCATTAGTTATTTTTATGATAAATTTTATTTTTATTTCTGCCGGTTCAAAGAATATCACTTTAATAAATAAGGCATTTGGAGATCAGGGGCGAGACCAAAACCATTCTGGAGAAAGAGTTGTCTTTACTTCCGAAGATGGTGTGTTACTAGTTGGTAGTTATTATAAGCCTAGAATAGGGACCAGCATTTCCACACCTTCAGTGATTTTACTACATATGCTAGGAATGGATAGGAGCACATGGGATAAATTTGCACAAAAACTTACTCAAAATGGTTATGCTGTCCTCTCTGTTGATTTAAGGGGTCATGGAGAGAGCATCAAACAGGCTAACCACACAATTTCCTATCAATCATTTATGCCAAAAAATTTTAAAAATATGACACTTGACGTAAAGGCGGCAAAAAAATACTTGATCGAAGGAAGGAAAGCAAATCCAAACCAGATATCTATAATAGGAGCAAGCATTGGAGCCAATTTAGCTTTGAATTATGCAGCATCCGATCACTCTATTAAATCAGTAATATTACTCTCACCAGGACTTAATTACAGGGGAATATCTACACTGGATGCGATAATGAAGTATAAGAATCCGATCTACATTGTAACAGCAGAAGATGACTCAGAGTCAGCCAAAGATTCTAAAATATTGTGTGAAAAGATAACCTGTGCTGAAAACCTAAAGATATTTGAAAATACAAATGTTCATGGAACGGACATGCTGTCAGACAAAATGGTCGGATCCAAACTACAGAATATAATATTATCCTGGCTAGATTCGACCTTTGAACCCAGAGATTAGATCTGATAACTCAATACAGTAAGTAGTGATAGATACTAATTTCAAAATTTAATGTTTGAAATACTATCGCGAGTTTCGATTTGCATCTATTCTGCTAACTTGTAAGCTGCAAGTTTGTTGTCCTTCATCAGAGGTATTATAACTGTGCTTTGGCTTGGTATAAATCCAATGTCAGCAGCCCCTTGTGTGTGTAAATCTATCAAAGTTCCATATCCTGTTCCATCAGCGTTAACTAAGTATAATTTTCCCGCGGGATTGTCAGTAACATAGTAACGCTCACCCGTAGGATCAGATTCTATTCCATCAAGACCGCCAAATGGAGAGGTCGTTCCTTCCTTACCCAAAGGAGTTATTGTTTTGTTTTTTAAATCAACAATTTCTATACCAGCTCCAGGTTTAGTAAACTTTCCTAATGAAGCAACAATTAGTTTATTTTTACTTTCGTCAACATGCAAACCATTAGGACCGTTTAATTGAGCGCTTTGTAACCAAGGTTGTAATGTAGATGTAATATTATTGCCATCTAGCTTGTAGATAGTATTGGTAATTGTATCGGACACATAGATATTTCCCTGCTTATCTGAAACAACATCATTAAGAAAGGCACTTCCTGGTGCATTGAAGCGTTTAATTATTTTTCCAGTGTTAATATCAATCTCGACCAGATCTGTCAGATCTGAAACAAACAATTTATTGTTATTATTAGAAAGAGCTATGCCCTTTGGTGCATTCAATCCTGTTACCCAATTTAATTCAATTATGCTCCCATTAGCAGGCGAAACCTTAGAGATGAATCCATTTTGATCTTTTTCAGTTGGTTTACCGTTTACATTAGAAACAAATAAGACATTCAGCTTAGGTGAATAAGCTACTGATTCTGGGTTCTTCAAGTCATTTGCTGTTTCCCATAGTTTGTTAATCTTTGCAAGCTCTACTTGTTTTTGCGCTTGTGCTTGATTATTATTGTTATACAAATTAATGCTATTTCCGCTGAATAATACTATTCCTGATATTGCTACTACAAACAAAGAAGTCAAAACTAATGATTTCTGTGAAAACCTTCTATTATTTCTAATCAATATCCAAACATCACTAAACATAACTAATAAACCTTGACTAGACATTATATACCGGTTTGGACCGCAGTGTTATGGATATAATAACATATGAAAAATGTAATCGAATTTCCACCAGGTCCAACTTATATATTGCCGTACAGATTGATTCAGAAATTTTTGCATGAACCTCTTAAATTATTAATCGATATATCCCATACTTATGGTGACATAGCCCATTTTAAATTTGGAAGTCAAAATGTCTATCTCTTAAATAATCCTGATTACATAGAGGATGTATTAGTTACTAATTACAAGAAATTTATCAAAAGCAGGGGATTGCAGGTATCGAAGCGGCTTTTGGGTAACGGATTGGTTACCAGTGAGGGGGAATATCATGACCTGCAACGACATTTGATACAACCGACATTCTATCCTAAACGAATCAAATCTTATTCGGATATGATGATAAAGCAGGCGAATGATATGTGTAATAGCTGGCATGATGGTGCAATATTAGATATTCATAAGGAGATGACAAAGCTTACACTAGCAATTATTTGTAAGACAGTATTAGGTTATGACATAGACCCAGAACATGACGAAGTAGGTGATGCTCTATTGACTTGTATGAAATATTTTAACCGTCTTTTAATGCCATTTGGTGAATTGATTGAAAAAATACCGCTCTTACCTATCAACAAAGGATTTCAGAAAGCCAAAAAGGACTTGGATTCAATTGTATATAGTATAATTAAAGAGCATAGAAAGAAACTGGATAAAGGAGATGATAAAGAAAGTCATGATGATTTATTATTAACACTTTTGCAAGCACAAGACGAGGAGGCCGGAATCGGAAGAATGACTGATGAGCAGTTAAGAGATGAAGTAATGACCATATTTTTGGCCGGACATGAAACAACTGCAAATGCACTAACGTGGACATACTATCTGCTGTCGGAAAACCCGTTAATTGAAACAAGACTACAAGAAGAGCTTTATTCGACTTTTGGTAACAGTAGAACACCAATCACGGTAGATGATGTACCAAAATTACAGTATACAGAAAAGATCCTGACGGAGTCTATGCGACTCTTTCCACCAGCATGGGCTTTAGGCCGGCAAGCTATTGACGATTACAAAGTAGGAGGATATAGTGTACCCAAAGGGTCAATAATTTTAATGAGTCAATATGTAATGCATCGCGATCCTCGATATTTTCCTGAACCCGATCGTTTTTATCCCGATCGTTGGACAGAAGAATTCAAAAAACAATTACCTAGGTTCAGTTACTTTCCTTTTGGTGGTGGCATTAGAGGATGTATAGGAGAGCCATTCGCATGGTTGGAAGGAATTCTCCTTATTGCCACAATATGCAGGCAATGGAGGTTGAAACATGTACCATCTCATAAAGTTGAGTTAAAACCGTTAATCACATTGCGCCCCAAATATGGAATGCATATGAAAATATCAAAAATATATTAGATGTCAATGGAAATGCATCTAGATCTTTTTTTAATTAAAATACCAAATTATAATTTCTGTAGAAAGATTATTTTGGCACATAGTTATAGTATTGGTTATGGTTTGGATTAATGAACCACAATTAGTTCAAATACGTATTCAAAAAGCATTGTAAAGAGAAATGGTTGATACAGATTTGTATTGCATACCACCTAACCCGAATATTATTGATACCATAATTAGTAAATAGACACAGGACTCAAATTTTAAAAGTTAAAGATTGCTTTTATTATCTACTTTTTCTTCTTTCAAAGTAGTCCATAAAATGTCTAATGATGTAGATAATCGCAAATGTTCCTCCAATAGATAGAGCAATAATAGATATTATCCAAATTAGATCACTCTTCATAATATTATACTATTATACTACCAAGGAATTAAAGAAACTTATTTGTTAGCTAATACATCTCTTATTCACCAGACTATCCATATTATATTTCTAATTTTTTTACAAATATGAAATGGTGCATGGGAAGCAGGATTCGAAATCATTAGGCACACTTGAGGTTTCATCTCTAAAATAATTGGCTCTTAGTCTTCGGGGATGACACATTGAAAGGAGATTATTTGTGTTGACCCCTATTCTTGCGCCAACTAGAACTTGATTCGGGCAATTCTTCTAAGGCTTAGCCAAAGTATCGGAGCACCAAAGGCAACCATGGAATAAGCTAAAGTTGCAATTGAATATTCTAATTTAAGGAGAATCAAAAATCCAATAGCCCAAAATACCATAAAAGCTCCGGGAATTTGTACTCTTCTCGTGTAGACAGCAGATTGTATCAGCTGTTCTTTCGTGGGTTCATCATCCTGATAGAATGGTTTGATTAGATATGTTGCCGACAATAAGTACAAGAATAGTGAGATGATTAATAAAATAACTACAATTCCTTCAAAGTAATAATCGAACCACTCTTTCTCAGTATTTGCCTTGGGTTCTGTAAGATATAAAATTAACAAAATGGCGGTTATCCCGATGAACCAACTTGTGGTAATGGTCTGTCTTTCATTTGCAATTTTCCACCCACTCATTATTATTCTCCATCCACTTGCATGAGCAAAGTTTTCTGTGCATCCTTTATTCCCTGATTGAACAAAGTTGTTATAGTATCTAAAGAAAAATCACACCATTTATTCGCAATATCATCTCTATCAACACTACGTTCTATCCTTATTACTTTAGTTATATCAAACCTCTTTTCTACAAGATCGCGATATTTTCTCCGTAGCCCAGTACGATGACTACTTTTTGATGGCGTGTTTAAAATCGCATCTATCTCTTCCTGAGTTGCACCTTTGCCTTCTGCTAGTTGCATGAAAGCTTTTACGAAATTATAATAATCTGATACGATATTTGCAATTTTCTCATCGTATGGTGTCTTGTCTAGATAGGTCAATTCATTCTTTCTATTTCTCACACCATCCAAATCTAAAGGGACTGGACGACCGTG
>JAJPIN010000065.1 GCA_021324715.1 Nitrososphaeria archaeon | reverse complement strand
CGGGCCCAGAGGGATTTGAACCCTCGACCAACTACTCCGCAGGCAGCCATTCTATCCAAACTGAACTATGGGTCCAAATTGTTCTAATATTAAATCCTTATATGAACTAGTTGGGTGAATTCTGGTCATTTTAGATTTAGATTTAATTCACAGTTTAAATTGAAACGAAATGTAACATACACACACTTTCACCTTCTTAAACAATATAAGTAGATAGAATTGATTATCTTTAGTAAATCGATCTAATATGACTAAGCTATTTCTTGAAGAAGTTGAAGAACGGATAGTACTTTTTGATGGGGCTATGGGAACAGAAATCCAGAAACTCAAACCTAAACCAGAAGATTTTCCAAATAATAAAGACGGATTCAACGATGGACTTGTTTTATCTAGGCCTGAATGGATTGAAAGTATACATTTGAGTTATTTACAAGCCGGATCAGATTGTATCGAAACAAATACCTTTGGAAGTAACCAAATAAAACTCCAAGAATATGGATTTGGTGAAGAAACAATATCAATAAATCGAACAGCAGCAGAACTTGCAAAGGGAATAGTTAAGAAATTTTCAAATGAAAAAAAATACGTGGTTGGGTCAATGGGCCCTACAGGATATCTGCCTAGTTCAAACGATCCTGATTTGGGTAATATCACCTTAAATAAAATTACAGAAGCCTTTGATTTGCAGGCCCAAGGTCTAATATTAGGAGGTGTCGATGCTCTGCTCATAGAAACTAGTCAGGATATATTAGAAGTCAAGCTCGCCATTACAGGATCATTAAACGCAATGGAAAAAACTGGGAAAGAGGTACCGATAATATCTAATGTAACTTTGGACAAATATGGCAAGATGTTACTGGGGACAAACGTCCAGTCAGCATATACGACTGTAAGCGATATGGGTATTTCTGTTTTTGGATTAAATTGTTCCACTGGACCAGATGAAATGGAATCAAGTATAAGATGGCTAGACGAACAAAATGAACTTCCTATCTTGGTCATGCCAAATGCTGGCATGCCAATCAACGAAGGAGGAAACGCAGTTTATAAGATGACCTCAAAAGATATGTCTCATAAACTTGAAGAGTTCTTGAACAAATACAAGAGAGTCAGAATAATAGGAGGTTGTTGCGGAACAACTCCTGAGCATATCAGAGAGCTCAAGAATACTTTAAAATCGTATAACTTATAATTCTCAAATTAATAATTTAGAATATCACCACTAAATGGATCTGAAACATATACCCCGCGTTAGCTCAGCGTTGAAGGCTGTAGATCTATTGCAGCAGCCTCCACCATTAATAATAGGAGAACGTCTTAATACGCAGGGATCAAAAAGAGCAAAAAGACTAGTATTATCGGACGATTTTGATGGTCTTATAGATCTTGGTAGGGAACAAGTAGGTGACGGGGCCCATTGTATCGATGTGTGTGTAGCTACAACGGAAAGATCTGACGAACTTGAATTTATGAAGAAGTTGGTGAAAAGATTGAGCCTTGAAATAGATGCACCTCTCGTAATTGACTCTACTGATCCCAAAGTAATTACCGAAGCAATATATCAAATTCCAGGAAGGCCTATCATTAATTCAATTAATCTTGAAGGAGATGGCTCGCGTTTCCACTCTCTAGCGCCAATTATGGCAAAATTTGGAATTCCATCCATTTCAATGTGTATAGGTCCAAATGGGATGGCCAAGTCATCAGTTGATAAAATAAAAGTCGCAAAGTTACTCTTTGAGACCGGAAAAAAGTACGGATTAAAACCATGGCAATACATATTTGATGTACTTACTTTCACATTAGCAACCGGAGAGCAAGAATACGCAAATTCTGCGGTTGAAACCCTAAAAGGTATATCCTTAGTAAAAAAAGAGATCGAAGGATGTTTTACAACGCTTGGACTAAGTAATATCAGTTTTGGCCTTCCTGCAGGTGCCAGAAAAATTATCAATTCAGTATTTTTGCATCATGCACTAAAATCAGGACTTGATACCGTAATTATCAATGCGAGAGACATAATTCCGATAGGTGAAATTAAAGAGGAGCAGGTTAAGCTTGCAGAGGATCTCATATTCAATAGGCACTCAAACGCGCTTTCTGACTTGATTTATTATTTTGAGAAAAAGAATGTTAAAACTAAGAATATACAAAAGATAGAAGAAATAAACAAAGAGTGGGATTTTGACAAACGTTGTTACTATCGCATAGTAAATCGCATCAAGGATGGGATTGAAGATGACGTAGTTGGGTCTATTAGTAACAAACTTGCAAAGAAATTAGAGATAATCCCACATAATCCTGAAAAGAAGACAATCCTAAAGATGCATCCTGAATTATCACACGAAGCCGCTGTAGAAACTCTAAATGAGGTATTACTCCCAGCAATGAAAGAAGTTGGCGATAAGTTCGGATCCGGTGAGCTAATTTTACCTTTTGTGCTGAAATCGGCAGAATGTATGAAATCTGCAGTATTAGAATTGGAGAAATATCTTATTAAGAAACAAGGTGTTAGCAAAGGTAAACTAGTTCTCTGTACTGTATATGGTGATGTGCATGACATAGGCAAGAATCTTGTAAAAACAATTTTATCAAATAATGGCTATACGGTTTATGACCTTGGCAAACAGGTCCCAATCGAACAAATTATAGATAAAATTAAAGACGTTCAAGCCGATGCGGTTGGGTTGTCTGCACTATTGGTTTCAACTTCAAAACAAATGCAGTATTTTGTAGAAAAAGCAAAGGAACTGAATATCAGAATTCCAACTTTATGTGGAGGTGCGGCCATAAATAGTGATTACATAAATAGGATTGCTAAGGGAGATGAGGTATATAAGGCAGGAGTTTTCTATTGTAAAACAGCATTTGATGGGTTAAATGTTATGAACAAATTAAGTTCTCCCGAAAGAGAACGCTTTATCGATGATTGGAATAACAAGATTACCAAATTAGAGGATAAGAAAACAATAGAAATAAAAAGGGATATTGATATCATAACTAAAAAAATAAAACCCGTGTCTCCTCCAAGCGTGCCCCATATAGATACTCCAATATATCTAACACCTTCTGAAATTAACCTTAATGAGGTGTGGCAGTATCTGAATAAAAAGTCTCTCTTTGTTCTATCATGGGGCATTAGAGGAAAAGATGCATCTAAAATGATAAGTGACCCAGAAGTACTACTCTCAGATTGGAAAAAGAAAGTAATTGATGAAGGTCTCTTCTCACCAGCCGTTGTCTATTCTTATTTCAAATGTTACAACCAAGGTAACAAACTTGTTGTCTTATCCGAGAAACAAGGTAATGTTGTTTTTGAGTTCCCTAGATCAACCAAACCAAAACGACTTTGTATTACTGATTACTTTGGATATCAAGACATTGTTGCTTTCCAGGTAGTCTCAGTCGGTCAAAAAATAGTTTCTAAAATTGAGGAGTTAAATTCAAACAATGACTATACAGACGCCTATTATCTTCATGGTTTGGGAGTGGAAACTGCGGAAGCTCTTGCTGAATGGACACACAACAAAATTAGAAAAGAATTGAAGCTCGACATAAATAGAGGGCTTAGATATAGCTGGGGATATCCTAGTTGTCCTGACACCATGCAGCATTATTTGGTATGGAAATTAATTAATCCTGCTAATTGTGACATCAATCTCACATCTGCTGGTCAAATAACACCCGAATATTCCACTGCGGCCATAATAGTACATCATCCAGATGCAGAATATTTTATACTATAGGCAAAATTACAGGAATGGGATAAATGACGATTAATGATTTTGTCTTCTCATGTGCTGCGGATAATGTACCAGCATATTTTACGTATGAGGGGAAAAGCATGCTGATCGTACAATCCAAGGATGGTGCAAAAAATAAGAAAAACGATTTCGAAAATATTGAGACTTTTATGAGCGCGTTGATATCACATGAATCCTTGCACGTAGTAATAACAAAATTGGTAAATAGTCAGATTTCTGATTCTTTGGATGATATTGAAATTATTGTTGAAAGATTTGGTAAGAAATTTCAAGTTAGTTTAAACAATATGTTCTTTTCAACAGATTTTAGTGGGGTTATCACAAGTTAGAATTTTTGTCATTGTTCCTATGTCTCAGAACATGCAACCTTCAGTGAAGTAACATAATTTTTTAATCTATTTTGCAAATTATCAATATTATTATCTTTATATCTATTGACCATCTGAATAATAGCACTTCCAACAATAACAGCATCAGCTCCGATATTTGACATAAGTTTTACGTGATTAGGAGTGCTGATTCCAAAACCCACAGAAATATTGTTATTGTTGGAACTTAATTTTTTAATTTTCTTAATCGCAGTGAGTGTGTAATTATTAAAAGAATTCCTCATGCCAGTGGTACCAAATACAGAGACTAAATAGACAAAACCTGTTGAAACCTCAAGGGTTTTTTTGATTCTAAAATCCGACGTATTTGGTGCAACGAGAAAGACAGATGCCAATCCAAGTTTTTTTGAATAGTATAAATAATCCTTAGATTCTTCAATAGTCATATCAGGTATAATAAAGCCATCTGTTCCTGCATCCTTCGCTGACTCCATGAAATCCTTGAACCCTCTTTTTTGCAAAATATTAGAATATGTCATTATAAGTATTGGTAGAAGTGGATACGTCTTTCTTATTTTCCTTATCAAATTCAAGCAAATATCTGGGGTAATTCCATTCTGTAATGCCCTGAATGATGCCTCCTGAATTATTGGTCCATCTGCAATTGGATCTGAAAATGGAATACCAATCTCTATAATGTCAGCACCCCCTTCAATGAGTGATGTAATTATTTTTTTACTACTTGTTGGATTGGGATACCCACCCATAACATAGCATATGAGACCTTTTTGCTTCTTTAATTTTAATTCATTGAATTTTTTCTCAATTCTGTTACTTTGTCGAGAAATCACCTACTTTACCTCCGCTAATGTATTTTTTACTAAACTTTATTACTTGATCTATATCTTTATCGCCTCTCCCTGACAGGGTAACGATAATGTTTTGTTCTTTTCTCATTTTCTTTGCCAACTTCATTGCATATGAAACTGCATGGCACGATTCTAAAGCTGGTATTATTCCTTCCAATCTTGTAAGCTTAAAAAATGCATCCAGTGCTTCATTATCGTCACAGGTAACATACTTTGCACGCCCGATATCTTTTAGCTGTACATGTTGAGGACCAACGCCCGGATAATCCAATCCTGCAGAGATGCTATGTGTGTCATTTATCTGTCCATATTTATCCTGTAAGAGATATGTCCTCATTCCATGTAGTATTCCCTCCGATCCTACGCTCAATGTAGCCGAATGTTTTCCCGTTCTAATCCCTAAACCACCAGCTTCTACACCATACAAAGAAACATCATTATCATCCAGAAAAGGGTAAAAGGTTCCCATAGCGTTACTTCCACCACCGACACAACAGACTAAAGCAGCTGGAAGTCTTGTAGTAAATTTTTTTAACTGTGATTTGATTTCCTTGCCAATTACACTCTGGAAATCCCTTACGATCATAGGATATGGGTGAGGTCCTACCACAGAACCTATCAGATAGTATGTACTTTTTACATTAGTTATCCAATCGCGTAACGCCTCATTAATCGCATCCTTCAAAGTTTTCGTTCCAGAATTTACGGAGTGTACTTTTGCTCCCAACAACTCCATTCTGAATGAATTTAATTTTTGCCGTTCAATATCAATTGAACCCATGTAGATTTCTGCCTTCAGTCCAAGGACAGCTGCCGCCATTGCAGTTCCTACTCCATGTTGACCCGCACCAGTCTCAGCAATTATTCTTTTTTTACCCATTTTCTTTGCTAACAGACACTGTCCCAAACAATTATTAGTTTTGTGTGCTCCACCATGTAAAAGGTCTTCTCTTTTAAGAAGAATCTTTGCACCCCCTACATAATCAGTCAGATTTTTAGCAAAATAAAGTGGAGTAGGTCTTCCAGCATAATTGTGAAGGTAATAATTGAGTTCCTTTTTAAAATTCAGAGTATTTTTTATTTTTTCGTATGCAACCTCAAGTTCATTAATTGCCGGAATCAAAGTCTCTGGAATATATTTCCCACCGAATTTTCCATATTTACCATCTATTGGATACTCTTTTAACTTGGTCATAGTTAAAAACTCACTATATTTACATTTTTACATAATATTTTGAGCATGACATAACTCCTTTATCTTTTCAATAACGTTCTCTGATTCCATAATGCTTGTACCAACTAGAAATGCATCAACTCCGATTGATTTTAGTTTCGAAATCTCATCTGATTTAGATATTCCACTTTCACTTATTATAATATTGTTCTGTTTGTCGAAGTTTTGTAGGAGCGTAATAGTAACGTTAATATCAACTTCAAGAGTATTTAAATTTCTATTATTAATGCCAATAAGCTGCCCCTTATTCCGCATGACTTCTCCAAACTCATCTTCTGAGTGAACTTCGGTAATGACTTCAAGGCCTTTTTTCATGGCATAATCAGAAAATTTTTCTAGACTTCCTTCGCTGAATCCCTTATCGAATACTGATTTTATCAACAAGATGCAATCTGCGCCTATTCTCTTTGCTGCATCAATTTGAACCTCGCTAACTATAATATCCTTCATTAATAAAGGGACAGTGACACTTTTTCTAATAGATGCAAGATTATCAATGGACCCATCAAATAAGTAGGGTTGAGTTACAACAGAAATTCCGACTGATCCAGAATTAGTCATCATTATGGCTAAATCCTTCGGATCTATTTTTGATTGATCAAGAATTCTACCTTTAGACGGAGATGCAAATTTAATTTCTGAAATTATGGGAATATGACTACAAGACAATATTACTTTTTTAAGTGAGATTACAGAATGACTGCCATAATCGTACTTATCTACATTATACAAACCTTGATTGATCGCTTTGTAAGAATTGTCGGCTAATGTTTTAAGCCCCGTTTGTCTAGAAAAAAATTTACTCAAGGTGACATCTGACAGTAATGCCTGTCTTAATCATATAACTGTATTTGAACTGTATAAGCGGTGCAATTTATATGAATATTTAACGGGACTTCTCTTAATTAACCTATTTTTGAAATGAAAGCTTATGCCGCATAGGTCGACTTGAGGAGATAATAGTGTATTATATTCAATTTGTATCCTTCAGTTTGCCATTAATTATCCCCCTTCCGCAAGACACTGAAAAATCTTGGAGCAAAGTCCAAAATGAAAGCATAGGAGAAGGGAGTAGGGTATAAAATAGATTAATTACGATTCAAACAATCAAATATTACCTATTAACGTGCAATAGAAATCACAATTATGCACGAAATTGGTACAAAAACTCAGATTCTTAAATAGAATCATGTCGAATTAGATTTATCACCCAATCCCTCTTGAAATGGTGATGCAAAACTCGTTGGTTGGTGCACCCTCCAAATAAGTTAGCGCCAACCAATCATTTTAAGTCAACTTTCGCTTGGTCCTTGACCTGCCGTAAAAGCGAAAATAAGAGTCTTTAGACACCAATCTCTTTTGCTAGTTTCACTATTTTTTTTCCGTCTTCTGTCAGACTGTTGTATACCTTATTCTGAACGGTCTTTCGAGATACAAGTCCGCGCTTTTGTGCCTTAAGGAGCAGTTTGTGTCCGTATCCGTACGCACCCAACTTGGTAAGCAGTTCTCTAGTTGAGTATCCCCTTCCAGTGCCTATTGTCTTTAACAACCTTACTAGTCCCTTCTCCTCAATAAGTATTTTTAGAAATCTTGCTTCTTTCATAGTTCATCAATAAATCTGATTAATTATATAATCGTTACTTGTTATCAGATACAAACTACAAATATAAATTCTGACAATTTTACTAGTATATAGAATTTAAGAGTATCTCTAATAGATGCCTGGGGTCGTTTTATTCATCCAATACTCAAAGCATCCTTCAAATTCTAGCTGATAAACTTCAATTTTATTTTTATTACATATTTGACATAATTTTTCCATTTAACGAGCCTACAATTCGTAGATATAATAATACATCATTTAATGATGAGATGCTTCCATGAATTTCGCTGTTTTACTATAATATTGAAATAAATACAATTAATTGTATATTTGATACTTTATTTAATACTATATGCCTAAGTTTATTACTATTTGAGATTTTTACCCAGAACCAACAAATAGTATTGTAAATGTCAGGAAGAGAGTCAAGGTTTTTATGGAATGTTAAATAACTCTAGTTGGTTATTATGAGAAGAGGAGTCGAAATGATGGCAAAATCAACTGCTACCAAGAATGGCCAAGAACGTATAAGTACTGACAGAGATAATGCCAGACATTTGGAATATTTTAACAACGGCCAATGGCGACACAGTTCCAAATGTAGAGAATTTACAAACAAAGACTGTAAGATCAAGATTCCCGATAGCTCTATTTGATCGGTGTCGTAAGGATGTCTTTCTAGTCTGGCCAACTCTTAAAATTATTAAGATTCAAAAATCACACGAGTACATCCGATCAAACGTTAATAAGATGGCAGTAGGTAAGTTACCGTCTCTTAGTTATCTTTGCCTTCATAGTAAAACAGTGGATTCTTATAGGTGTGAATAATATATGATGCCGTGGACGAGAACATAATTGGCAGTTAGCACTATTTCCTATATTGAAGCTGATTTTAGGGAACGATACAGCAGCTACCTTAGGAGTATGAAACAAAGAATCTATGACACTTATCTTGGTTATAATGAATTAGAAGATGAAAGAAAATTGGTTGTCCAGCAAGCATTGAAGACTCCTGGCCGTCGGGGCGAATTAATCAAGTTTGAAGAAATTGATAAAGAGCTTACAAGAAGATATAGTGAGCACAAAAATTACAATCAACCTAATGATTAAATCGTATAGGGAATTCCCATTTGGCCAATTTCATTAAACACTGAGCTATCAGTTACAAATTTTATCGTGGTATTTGGGAACTATTGAACTGGGTAAAAGATATCCAATTACAAATCAAAAATGAAAAAAGCGGTTAATTTGAGATGGCCAAATACTGACGAATAATTAATAAATATATTATCAACACGTTATGACTCTATTTGAGAATTGCCAGAAAGTAAGTTATTCCTTGATAGGTCCAAGCTATCCCCAAGATACATACCCGATGAGATTCATCATAGGGAAAAAGAGATATCGTTGCTTCAAACAATGTTTAAAGATTCATACAAAAAACCAGACGAATTCTTATTGTCGACTCCACATATAGTAGGAAGGTCAGGAATTGGAAAGACATCTACAATATTAAAATTTTCGAACACACTGGAACGTGATTTTAAAGAATCTGGATTAACACTTAAAGTTGCTTATATAAATCTAAAATTACAAGGAGGTAATAAATATGCCATTTATAGGTTCCTTTTGGAAAAAATAGCCCCAGAACTTCCATCACAAGGCCTTAGCGCCGAAGAGATGTTAAGGTATCTTCTTTCATACTTGCATGAGAACAAATTATATACATTGATTATTCTTGACGAAATTGAGTTTTTGATAAGGTCGAACAAAGATAGTGGCATTATTTACGATTTTACACGCCTTAATGAATTTGATTTATCGAGGCACTGTAATGTAGTAGGTGTTATCTTCATAGCGAGAAGTACTGATTTTCATGACAAAATTGACAGTACAGAATTGAGCACCTTAGGGCGACTACCGATCGAATTTCTACCTTATTCAATAGATCAAATAAGTGACATTCTCGTTACAAGATCTTCAGAGTCATTCAATCCTAATGTTGTTGGGGCTGATATTATCGATGAAGTGTCACTTATAACGACATCTTCGCAGGTGGGAGGAGATGTGAGGTATGCGTTGGACCTCCTCTTGTATGCAGGCAATCTAGCAGAAGCCAACGGAAGTGATCGAATCACATTAGACCAAATTCGCAAAGTGCATGGTTACAATAAGGCATCGATTACAATTGAAGATTTAGAAGAACTTCCGAAGAGTCATATCCTTACGTTGATGGCCATTGTAAAAGTTCAAAATAAAAGAAAAAGGCAATATATCGAATTGAAGGAAATTAGGATGTACGCACTAGAACTGGCCGATGAGCATAAGATAAAAAAATTTGAATTCGAGGATTACATGAACGATCTTCTTGAGAGAAAAATAATCGAAATGAAATCATTAAAAGAAATAGGAATGAACATAACATCTTTAGCTGAATTAGAACCTTTATTAGAACATCAGATAAATAAAAAATAATGGATTTCGATAGCAAGACCATTATAGAAAATGGAATTGGAACGATCGGCAAAATCAAGATAATTAAAGCATTGGCTGAAGAAAATAAAATGGTAACTATTTATGTTCTCCATAAAAGAACAGGGCTAAAAAGGGAAGATATCAAACGAAATCTTAAAGATCTACTCAGCATTGATTGGATTAAGGAAAAAAGAATGGCAAATTCTATGTACCATCTTAACAGAGATAATGAATATGTGAATGCAATACTCGGTTTTTTTGCAAATGTAGGTTATATCGGACAATCGTAAAATAATTTTCTTCACATCAGAAATAAGCATATCATAATATGCTATTGTTGAAAATAGATCGTTAACTTCTGTTAATAACAGCAAGTTTTAAGATAGTCCGAAATTATCTGAAAACGATTAAAAAGGTGATAAAATAAAGTCTAATGTGCGGAATAGATACATTAAACCCAATAACAAATTTCCAAAATTCATTTTTATTACTGGAGGAGTGATGTCAGGTCTTGGAAAAGGAATAGTTGCTTCTTCCGTGGCAAAGCTACTCCAGCTAACCGGCTTAAACGTAACTTGCACGAAAATTGATCCGTATGTAAATTACGACGCAGGAACTATGAACCCTACCGCACATGGAGAGGTCTTTGTTACAGAAGATGGCGGCGAATGTGATATGGATATGGGAAATTATGAGAGATTTCTTAATGTTCCTATGACAAAATGGCATAATATTACTACTGGAAGGATCTATTCTGATGTAATAAAGGCCGAAAGAGAAGGGAAGTACCTTGGCCAATGTGTACAGATAATTCCTCATGTAACTGACGTAATAAAGAAGAGTTTGAAAAGCTTGGCTAAAGGTTACGATGTTTTAGTTGTTGAATGTGGCGGTACAGTTGGTGACATAGAGAGTCTACCCTTTCTAGAATCTTTTAGACAAATGGAGTTGGAAGAGGGCGATTCAGAAACTCTATTCATACATGTCACATTAGCGCCAATTTTGGACGTAGTTGGTGAACAAAAAACCAAACCCACACAACACAGCGTTCAGGAACTTAGAAGGATTGGAATTCATCCGTACATACTAGCAGTTAGATGTCAAAACCCATTGAACAAAGAAGCAAGACACAAAATTTCAATGTTTGCCAGCATCAAAGAGCAATGCGTTATATCATGCCATGATTGTTCATCGATTTATGATGTCCCAAAAGTACTGAAAGATCAGGGAATAATTGATGTGATCTCGGACAAACTTTATCTGCAAAATCGTATCATAAAATGGGCTGAATGGAGAAAGGTCACAAATTCGTTCATTAATTTTTCAGGAAATGTCAACATAGGAATTGTTGGAAAATATGTAAATTTACCAGATAGTTATGTGAGCGTATATCAAGCGTTGCTGCACTCATCTGCAAAATTAGGGAAGAAATTACATGTTGAATGGATTGATTCTGAAAAGTTTGAAAATGGATATAGGGAGGAGGTGAAATTTTTGAACAAATTTGATGGGATACTTGTTCCGGGAGGATTTGGAACTAGGGGAAGTGAAGGAATAATTAACTCAATTAACTATGTAAGGGAGAATGATATACCATTTTTAGGAATCTGTTTTGGTTTTCAATTATCACTAATTGAGTTCGCAAGAAACCAGTGCGGTATATCTGAAGCTAGTTCCCAGGAGTTTAATCCTGATGACAACAATTCATTGGTAAAATTTATGCCAGAACAGGAACATGCTCTAAGCCTCGGTGGTTCAATGAGATTGGGAAAACATGATATAACAATACTGCCCAATACACTGGCCAAGACGATATACAAGAATAACAAAATCCAGCGAAGACATAGACATAGATTTGAATTTAATCAGGATTATCAACGAATAATTGAAGAAAAAGGAATGGTGTTATCAGGTCATTCAGATATGGGAAAAAGAATCGAAATTGTTGAAATTCCAACAAATAAGTTCTTTTTTGCAGTACAATATCATTCTGAATTTAGCAGTATACCAGGCAGGCCCGAAGAAGCTTTTAAGTCATTCATAACTTCCTGCATCTAAAGTCACAGTCTTAGGTTTAACTCGTATGTTTTTTGTCTAGCATCACGTAACGAGGTCTTTTTCCTAACATAGCCACGCTGGATAAGATGGCTCAATGACAACCTTATTGTTCTCTCTGGAAGCATCGTTCTCTTGCTTAAATCCTTTTGACTCATTTCCCCCTCATATTCAAGTGTTTTTAAAATCAACTTGGCACTTGGTGGCATATCAAGTAACTCTTCGGCCAACTTGACTTTTTTAGCGATAATATCCATGGGAGAATGCTTGATCAATCTTACAAATCTTGCTGGAAATTCATGTTTTTCACACACAATATTTTTTCGAACGGCTACCCTGTTACCTCCATCCAAGATTACTTCACACAAGTACCTACACAGTATATCTGCAATTTCTAATCTATCGGTATTCGGGACTATAAGAGGTCTGCGGGTATTGTCCATAGAATTAACTGGAACAATGACAAATACCTGAGACCTTTGTAAAACCATAGGACCTCCTGCAGACATACCATAAGCTGTCGATCCAATTGGAGTAGAAATGATAACTCCGTCGCTGTTATCATGCCAGATATCATTGCTATTAATTTTCAAAATATATTCCATCAGAGTTGCACTTTTTCTTGGAAAGAGAGAAATATCGTTAAGAACAGGTTCAACTTCTTTACCATCGACATTAACAGAAAGTCTGCATACATCATCTATTTCATAATCGCCTTTCTTTATTCTGCTTATAGACTTTTTTAAATCCGTTACGTCAATCTGGCCTAAAAATCCGGTTGAATCTGATTCATATATCCCCAGTACTGGTACAGAGAAATCCTTAATATAGTGTGAATAATCTAGTATCGCTCGATCCCCACCGGCAGTAATCACAATATCTACATTTGGAGTAACCGTTTTTTCTGATCTATAAATTATCTCTGAAGAGATGCTTTCATCATCTAAAATTTTCTTGATTTTGCTTGTCAGACTATCGTCTCTGGAGCTTAGACTTGAGATAGCCACTTTCATTTTAAGTAATTAAAAGTGAACAGACACTCAAATTTAAACCTGATTTATGACTCTGCTAAACAATTTCAAAATTCATTATATTGTAGTAATATGAAGCATTTTCTTCTATCGCCTGTTTGGAAGGTACTTTTTTAATTCCAACCTCTTTTGTTTGGAGCGCAGCTGTTAGAGATCCAGCTGCGAAACAAAACGCCCACACGGAGTCTTTTTCCTTTAGCATAGTGAATGCGAATGATGAACCAATGATATCTCCAAGTCCTGTAGAGTCAGGAGCATCAATTTTTGGTAATTTTGACCAATAGTGTTTTTCTCCTTCAAGTAGATGAATAACCTGATCCTGTGTGTGTAATACATAATCTATTTTATATTTTGAGTGAATTTTTTTCATCCCATCTATACCTTGAAGACCATTTGTAAAACATGAGATTTCTTGATCGTCCAGTTTTATGCCATTTACATTATTAATGGGTATGTCGATGTCCTTCCTTATTGATATTCTGCCTTTAGAATCGACAGCTCTCGTATAACCTTGTGGGTCCAATAAAATAAACTCATTTTCTTTTCTTGCTGAAACTAAATAGCACATAATATCAATAGGCACTTCATCAATAACGGGACTTATTATCCAGCAATCTGATTTCATATTTTTTATTTCATCAAAATCTAATATACTACATTTTGACTTAAGTATTAATTCACGATAATTTTCAAAGTTCCTTAAAATGAATCGAGTTGTTGGAGGGTTTTGGGGGTTTGAAGCATTCAAAGAAATTCCCTCTTTCTTTAAATATTCAAGATATTCGGAATTAAAATCTTTTCCAAAATGAGTAAAGAGTGTCGTATCAAATCCAAATTTTCTTGCGGTAATACCACAATAAGCAGCAGGTCCACCTAAGCTTTGAGTTGAGTTTAGGTCTGCGGAAATAATCTCGTCTATGACCAGATTAGATAATATAGTAGCCTTCATAATGCAATATCATCATTTATTCTAATGCTTTGATAAATGTTGATTTTAGCAATATCAGAAGATTTAAAAGAAGATGATATAGTATTTCTATGATGC
Organism: Nitrososphaeria archaeon; assembly: GCA_021324715.1. Classification (GTDB taxonomy): domain Archaea; phylum Thermoproteota; class Nitrososphaeria; order Nitrososphaerales; family Nitrososphaeraceae; genus TA-21. Next base: position 32,147 of record JAJPIN010000065.1, on the reverse strand, counting down.
CAAAGAAAAGGACAAGCCGAGGGCGCACCAAAGGTGGAAAGGGAAGCTCGGGAACAGTTCATTGCAGTCAGTGCGGTGCGATGGTTCCTAGAGATAAGGCTAAAAAAGTTACTGGTAGAATTACATTAGTAGAACCCACTTTGGCAAAAGAATTAAGAGCTCAAGGAGCATATATTGCACCTTCAATGGATGTCAAATTTTACTGTGTTTCTTGCGCTGTTCACAGGGGAATAGTAAAAGTAAGATCGGAAATGGATCGCAGAAGAACTGGAAGACTGGGATAAAACCATCGTTAGAGCCTCTTTAGAACAAACCAAAATCTTTGAATGAAGGAAAAGATGGAGAGAAAAATAATAATTATAACTCCCCATTGGATCGATCCAGGAATTGGAATTAAGCCACATAATGATAAAATTACCAATCTTTCAGCTCTTTCCCCCACTCCCACACCTTTAAGCTCTATTCCCAGTGATTCTGATCTTGCTCTTAGATAACTGACTAGTATTGACGATGATAGAGCAATCATGGCTACAATAGGATTTGATAAGCCGCCTATTGCTATTCCAATAAAAATTAGAGCTTCAGAAATTTTGTCGAAATTGGAATCCAGAAATGCACCCTTGGGAGTAGATCTATTCAATACTCTAGCTACACTACCATCCACGACGTCAAAGAAGCCGGAAATCAGAAGCATTATACTAGCGATTATTTGCGACGGAAGCATTATGCCTTTTGCATCCAAGAAATCTGAAATACCAAAGAAAATGCTTGATAAAATGGCTAACGCAAATGCAATCGCACTCCAAAACGTTGGCGATAAACCGAGTGAACCAAATTTATTTCCTATTAGCGTTGTAATTGGAACTAATTTGTCTCTAAACCTATTAAGCAAGTAGTAACATATTATTTATGTAACTAGCAAATATCCTTTGTTATACAAAGAAGGTATGATTATAAAATCAAACCTAGGACTTTGACTATATACTAGGTACTTTCGGATTAAGAAAGATCATAGTTGATTATGATATTGCATTTCTTATGTTTCATCTGAATCACAGTCGACAGTTTTTTCGATTGGTAGTTCCGGCAATTTTGGTTCTTGTAGATTTTGAACGATTTTCCAGCTATTTGCTAGCTCTACAGCATTAATCTCACATGTAGTAATGATCTTATTTTGGTAGTTGACAATTGGATTCATTAGGTCATCAAAGTTTGAATGTCCTAATCCAAGTGCATGCCCTATTTCATGTTTCAATACGAGACTCAAAGTATCATTATTTATCAGTTCTTCATTAAAATTTACAGAAATACGTATCTTAACCCTTTTAATGAAACCATTCTCATCCAGAACACTCGTAGTTTGTCCAACAGTTTCTTCACCCTTATGGTCAAAGATGATCAAAATATCTGCCTTTGAAGGATCGCGAACTTCCATGAATTTGACAAATTTTAATTTGGAATTCCACTGGTCAAAGGAATTCGTTACCAGCTTCTCTTTTTGCTGGTATGTATTATTTATATAAAATGTCAAAACAGAATCATTAAGGCTCTTTCCCCAAGTACAACATATCTGCAAAATTTTCTGGTTATTCTCTAAACTCAAGGATTTGGATTCAGATAAAGACTCGGGATACGACAAAATTGCTACTATCATGACCAAATTTATCACAGCGGTGAAACTATTGGTTTTTTTCAATTTTACCAAGCAGACCTATACAAGACTCACATATTATGACACTTGAGATGTTCGGATTGCATCTAGAATAATGGAAAAGTGGAGATATAGGAACAAGTTCTTGTTTTAAATTGACTATTGTATTAGATTGAAATAAGCGAAAAACACGATTGTTAATTTTAAGCGTAATTCCCCTTTATTGACGACCTTGCACCACAAGCCTCACATACAAGAAAGCCCAGCTTTTTTGCTTTCTCTGTTCTTGTGTCCGGACTTTGACAGACGGGACATATGACGTAGTCCCTTACATATCTTTCCAATAGTGCATCAAAAGAAGATGGTTCTTTGCGACCCAGAAAAATGACTCTATCACCGGCAATATATCCTGCAGATGCAAGTTCTTTATTCAAATAAAGTAATATCTTTTCAGGCTCTCTCCTTAACGCTTTAGGAAATTCCATAAAGTTTCTAAAAATAGTACGCTGACCTACCCAAATAATTTGGGGTTTGGGGATTTCCAGTCTTGCTGATTCTTTCTTTGAGGCATTAACCAAATCTCCCTGAATTCTATTCAGGAGGGTTTCATACGAATTATCTACTTTGTCCATACTATTCGCTATATTGAGGGCTTTAATGTTCTTTGTCATACATAAAAATTAATTTATTTCAGTTGTTAGCAACAGACATTTGCGCTTCTAACTAGAAGATATCTAGTTAATTTTATGACAAGTCTACTTTCATAACGGCTGTTCAAGCCAATGAAAAAAGGGGATTATTGGATCGTAATAAGGCAATTTAGTAGAATCTTTGACATTAAATCCTAACATGAGCATCCGTCCTTCTAATTGTTCTACAAGATCTGCTGGGACATTAATACCTCGAAATGGATTGAATAATTTGAAAAAGTAATCTTGTTTGTAGTACGCAAGATGCCAAGCGTAACAATCTGATAGAATCGTGGGGTCCTTTGATATTCTTTTGGTTAAATCAAAATTTATCTGCTTATTGACATGCTTAATATCTGACTCGATCAAAATTTGCATTGATCTTTTGTTGAAATTCTCTCTTAACAAGTCTTGGTTCATATTTATTGGATTGTTGGCATAAAATCGAATTTGCCTTGCAATTTGCTCCATTGTTTTCCTAGCTATATCTTTAACGTTGGTAATTTCAAGATCCCCATTTACTTTATGATCCTTTCCAAAAATGTAAAAGGAGGCTATTAATTCGTCTTTCTCTATGAACGGCAAATTCGTTTTGCCGTTAATAAAGTTTAGAACTCTATACGAAAAGTCGTTTGGGATAAAGATTCCCATGTATGAATCAGAAATGATCAAGACAAGTATTTGTGGAAATTAAGTTAATTCAATGGAATTAGTAAAAATATAGTTTATGGAAAAAATGAGGGAAAAAATGTCCTAGTGCGCATGTGGCGGAGGTGCACTACCCTTCGACAATGCTTCATTGAATGTACCTGAAGCCTTTTCATGAAATTCAAGTGATGACTGGTCTACCTTCACAGCTTGCGGCGGACAAACGGATACACAGGCCATACACCAAATACAGTCGTGTTCACGAATTGCATCTGCCTTGTCGGTGTAATCTTTACGCTCTTCTTTGACAGTACTGCCTGTACCATTCCATTTCTGTTTTGTTGCTTCCGTAGCAGGCACATCATATTCTGTTCGATACCACTGGAATACCTGTACTGGACATGCTTCGATACAAGCACCATCAGCTACACATGAATCCCAATCTACTGCTACCATTGTACCGCTTACACCGAGAGGTACTATTTGTTCACCCCTAGCAGCATAGGCAGCTTTTACTTCTTCGTTTTCAGCAGCCTCAGCAACTTTTCCTGGTCCCCACATGAAATGGAAATGTTCGCCGTCTGTAAGTTCTATCTTTCCAGAAACTTGATGATTTTTTGGAAAATCCGGATCTATAGGCATGTTTATCGCTTTGATCTTTGTCTGAATATTATATAAACCATATGTGTGAACGCTAATCATGGCGTAAATTGATGAGTCTATTTGTTTAAAAATCAATGTGGAATAAAATTTGCATTCTAACTATTGGATTTTATTTTAATGACACATCATCAAAACTATGATTTAATGGCCTCTACAACTTTGCTGGCGATAAGCTCTATGTCGTTTTCAGTTACAGATGGATGTACGGGCAGTGAGAGGACAGTTTTCGAAGCCCATTCAGTAACTTCAAGCTTTCCATTATGGAATTTTGAATAGTACGGAGTCTGATGGACTGGTGGATCATAATATACAGTTGCACCGATTCCATTGTCGTTTAAAAATTTTTTCACTCTGTCTCGATTGTTAATCAATGCCACAGTATAGAGGTACCAGTTATATTTTACTCTCTTATCATCTTGTGGAAGAACTAGATATTTGCGGGCTATTCTATCATTTAATAACTCCCCCAACTTTTTTGCATTTACAGTCCTTTTTTCCAGCATTAATCGAATTTTTTTCATCTGAGTTTTTGCGATTGCTGCAGAAATTTCTGGTAATCGCATATTGAATCCGATTATTCGTGTATCATAACCATGTACCATTCCATGATTTCTTATCATTCTCAGGATTTCTGCATATTCATCGCTATTGGTTGTGATCGCACCTCCCTCTCCTGATGTTAAGACTTTAGAAGCGTACATACTAAAACACCCCATTTGGCCTATTGTCCCTGTTTGTTTTCCATTATATAAGGAGCCTAAGGACTGGCAGGCATCTTCTATTACAATTAGAGAATGTTTCCTTGCAATTTCCAGTATTTCATCCATCTTGGCTGGATGACCATATAGGTGCACTGGGATTATCGCCCTTGTTTTCTTGGTGATTTTATTTTCTAGATCAAGAGGGTTCATTGTATAGGTATCTTTTTCAATATCCACAAACACTGGTTTGGCTCCTGTACATGCTACCGAATTTGCGGTCGCAACAAACGTAAATGAAGGAATCAAAATTTCATCCGTTTCTTTAATCCCTGCCGCAAGAATAGATGCATTTAATGCCGCTGTGCCAGAATTCACTGCAATTGCATGCTTGACATGCAAGAAATCTGCCAATAATCCTTCAAAATCCTGAACCCTTTTCCCGCCAGAGTTAGATGCAGACGTTAAAATTCCTTCATCCAATACCTTAAGAATTTCCTGCCGTTCATTTTCATCAATTTGTGGTTTATTAATTGGTATCATCAATGGTTCACTAAACTATCGATTACTATCATACAAAATATTACGCCATTTATAATCAAAACGCCTCAATCAATCCCTAGCGTGCTATTTAAACAAATAAAAATAAGAGATAGTCCAAGAAATTCAAGCAGATGTGGCAGAGTGGTCTTCTTATATTTAAGAACACAATAATGCGTCGGCCTTGAGTTAGGCCGAAAGAAAGCCGATTCGCCTTCGGGCGAGCAGGAGTTCAAATCTCCTCATCTGCGTCATGATTTGCCAAATTTCCGGGAGCCGTATAACGACGTAATCGAACAAATTGAATAGAATTATAAAAAATCAAGTCTAATGCACGATATGGATAGAAGACAGCTAATTCGCCTTGTTATCCCTTCCGCCCTTGTTATAATTATAAGCATATTTACCATGAAATTTTCGCCATCTGAAACCCTGGTACCCTTACCATCACCAGTATCGAATTCAAGTAGCTTGTCAAATTCTAAGGGAGTAGAAGTTGTTGCACGAGGATTACAAGCGCCAAGGGCTATTGATATAGCTGATGACGGTAGAATTTTCTTTACTGAAAAACATGGGAGTATTAGAGTTATTGAAAATCGTACCCTCTTATCAGAACCGGTTGGTGACATTAGGGTAGAGAATCTCGGAGATGCAGGTTTGTTGGGTATTGCATTACACCCAAATTTTACGAAGAATCATTTGTTTTATGTATACTACACCTATTCGAATGGCACGGGATTATTCAACAAAGTCTTAATGCTTCAAGAAAGCAATAATAGAATAATAGATTCTAGGACAATACTGGACGGTATCCCAGGAAGTGAGTTTCGTGATGGTGGACGTATTAAATTTGGTCCTGATCGAATGTTGTATATTTCAACAGGAGATGCTTCAATACCAGAATTATCTCAGGACCTGAATTCTCTGGCGGGAAAAATTCTTCGAGTTAATGGAGACGGAACCGTTCCAAAAGACAATCCATTTTCAAACTCACCGGTTTATGCTTATGGATTTAGAAATGTTCAAGGACTTGCATGGGATCCTGAGAGCAGAGAACTGTACGCTTCTGACCTAGGTGCAGCAGGCAATGATGAAATAAATTTGGTATCACCGGGCAAAAATTATGGTTGGCCCGATGAAGAATGTAATAAAAGTACTAAAAACACTGCACCCCTGCTTTGTTACAATCCATCTTTAGAACCTTCCGGAATTACATTTGCGTCATCAAATAAGCTGGGATACAAGAATCATCTCATTATTGCCACTCTAAAGGGATCACACCTAAGAGATATTGATTTTAAAACGGGTAACCAGAATACCATACTTGTAGGATATGGTCGCCTTAATGATGTCATTGAATCTCGAGATGGATCAATTTTTGTTCTTACGAGCAATACCGATGGGAACGGCATGCCACAGCTGGGCGATGACAAAATATTAAGGCTCACACACTCATAGTAAACGTACCAATGATTAAAGAAAGGAAATTCTATCAAATGAGCCTAGCCCAGAGATTATCATTAATTGCATCAAAAACTAATCTTACAAAAGATGAAATTTCAACTGCCGTAAATCAAGCATTATCATTTGATAAAATTGACAAAATGGTAGAAAATGCGATAGGAGTATTTTCGCTTCCTCTTGGCATTGCAACAAATTTTCTAATAAATGGAAAAGACTACCTGGTTCCTATGGCCATTGAAGAACCGTCTGTTGTCGCAGCCGCGAGCCATTCGGCAAAACTAGCGAAGTCTACCGGAGGATTTAACGCAAGTGCTGATAGTTCTATTATGAGAGGCCAGATTCAAGTAATTAACGTGTCAAATTTCAAGAGAGCGATGGGTACTATTTCAAAGAGCAAAGATTCGCTACTCAGTATTGCTAATTCATGCTCAAAAAATGTCAGGGCAGTGGATCTGAAAACAAGAGTTATCAAAAATGAGATAGGTAAACGTAAAATGCTTGTGGCAGAAGTGTACGTTGATTGTAAAGATGCAATGGGCGCTAATACCATAAATTCAATGTGCGAACTATTGGGTCCTGAAATAGAAAGAAAGACAAACGGTAAGGTTATACTAAAAATACTTTCTAATTATGCTACAGAAAGAGTCGCTACAAGTAAAGCAACTTTCAAGAAAGAAGAACTTGGCGGAACGGAAATAGTTGACAGGATTCTATCTGCATTTGCTTTTGCCTTTTCTGATCCACATAGGGCGGTAACTCATAACAAAGGGATCATGAATGGAGTAGATGCAGTTTCTATCGCAACAGGTCAAGATTTTCGCGCCATAGAAGCTGCCGCCCATGCCTATGCATCTAGAGACGGAAAATACCGAACTCTTACCACTTACTCAAAGTCATCTAATGGCGATCTCCTAGGGAGAATTGAAATTCCTCTGTCAGTCGGCATTGTGGGTGGAATATCTACAGTTCATCCAGTTGCGAAAATGTGTCTGAAAATATTAGGAGTAAAATCAGCGAGTGAATTAGCATGTATTGTTGCATCAGTTGGACTTGCTCAGAATTTCGCAGCAATCAGGGCTTTAGCTACAGAAGGAATTCAAAAGGGACACATGAAATTACATGCAAAGAATATTGCTGTTGCGGCGGGAGCAACTGGTAAATTGGTTGAAATTGTATCTGATACCATGTATAGGCAGTCGAACATAAATTTGAACAGTGCCAGGACAATTCTACATGAGTTGCAAAATAGAAATCCCAATTCAACCTAGAATGTTTTATAAATAATCTTGAAGAATATTTGATATAAACTATCAAAATAATCCTCAGAAAAGAGTTCCCTACAAATGATATTTCAATAGAAATATATCCCATTAAAAAGATCCTTCGGATAAGAGATGGCAACAGTAAAATTTGCGATACCAAAAGGTAGTATCGAAGATGCGACGTTCAGAATTCTAGAAGAAGCATGGGAACCCGTTAAGGGTCGTGGAAGAACCTATAGAGTTAAGCTAAGCGATCCTGAGATCGAAGTAAAAATATTGAGACCACAAGAGATCCCTACTTATGTCCAAGAAGGATTTTATGATATAGGAATTACTGGTAAAGATTGGATTGCTGAGGCGAGTGCAGACGTCAAGATCTTACTAGATCTAGAATATGGTCAAGTAAATCAAGTCATAGCGATTCCGGAAAATTTTGAATATAACAATTTAACTGAATTAATAGAAGGTTTCGCAAAACAGAAACGTACACTAAGAATTTCATCTGAATACCTTACTACTACTTCAGCTCTCATACGTTCTAACATATCATACCAAAAATATTATGGTGATGTTAGACCAATGATCATTACACCGTGGATTAGAATTGGTGAAAATAAAATGGTTGAAATCTTTCTATCCTTTGGTGCGACAGAAGCCAAACCTCCCGAAGATGTAGACGCAATTTGTGACATAACAGAAACAGGAACGACACTAGTTCAAAATAACTTAAAGCTTATTGAAACTGTGGCACATTCAAGCGCTCAATTAATTGCAAACAAGAATTCATTAGAAGACAAGATAAAAGCTGAAAAAATTGCAGACATCCTTGCACTTGTAAAGGGAGTTGTTGAAGCAAGGAAAAAACTTCATATTTTTGTTAATGTGAAAGAAGAAAATCTTCAGAAATTATTGGATAGCCTGCCGGCCCTAAAAAGGCCCACAATTAGCAAATTGAGTGAAGAAGGTTGGTACGGCGTTAATACGGTCATAGATAAAAGAGAGTTCATAAAAATAGTTCCAAAGATGAGAGAGATAGCACAGGGACTTGTAGTCATGCAGCCAAAGCAAATACTCCCATTAGAGGAACTAAAACAGGTTATGGATAAGTGATTAAAACAATACAGGTAAAGAACGGAACTAGAGAAGCAACACAGATTCGTTGTTTGAATCGCCTACCCGATAAAAGTATTATTGTTGAAAAGATTATTGATGACGTTATCAAATTTGGGGATATTGCACTTACGAAGTATACTAAAAAATACGATAAAGTAAAAATCGATTCTATTGTAGTAGATAAAGAAGAATTTAAAAAAGCTTACCAACAGGTGACGTTGAATCAATTGAAATCTCTTAGAAGGAGTAAGAAGCTGCTTGAAAAGAATGAAAAAATGTTACTACGACGATTAACTGGAATTATATCATCAGAAGATGGAGTCAAAATTGAAAGAGCTATCAAGCCAATTGACAGTGTTGGATGTTACGTCCCTGGAGGTAAAGCGCGATATCCAAGCACTCTGATAATGTGTGCGATTCCTGCAATTGTTGCAGATGTTAACAGAATAGCCGTAGTAAGTCCACCTATGAAAAATGGTAATATCGATCCACTAACACTTGTTGCTGCAGATATGTGTGGTATTGAGGAAGTCTATAAAGTGGGTGGTGCTCAAGCAGTGGCAGCTCTCGCATATGGGACTAAAACAATAAAGAAGGTTGATAAAATTATAGGTCCAGGGGGTTTATTCGTTAACATTGCAAAATCACTGGTTAGCAATAAGACTGCTATTGATATGATAGCTGGTCCAACCGAGCTTATAATATATGCGGATTATACATCTGATCCCAATTTTGTGGTCAGGGATTTGATTTCCCAAGCTGAACATAGTCAGGACACATTTTGTGGTATAGTTACTACTTCAATAAAGCTCGTTAGAAAATTAAAAAATGAAATTACTAAGGCATTAAATAGCTCCTTACCAAGATTGGATATAGTTTCAAAAAGTTTTAAGAATAATGCCTTTATAGCATTATGTGATACAGAAGAGATAGCTGTATTATTCATTAACGAATTAGCTCCCGAACATCTTGAAGTTTTAACCGAAAATCCTAAAAAATTTGCTTCCAAGATTAGTACTGCAGGTGTGATATTGTTAGGGAAGTATAGTCCTTCAGCGGCTAGCGATTATTGTCTCGGTTCAAATCATGTGTTACCAACTATGGAATTTGGCAAATCTAAATCTTCACTCTCCGTACTTGATTTCATCAAGTTAGTTAACCAAGTTAAAGTAACAAGAAAAGGTCTTCAATCGATTCGACAATGTGTTAAGGAATTATCGTTAGCTGAAGGCTTACCAAACCATTTTACTGCTGTGGAAGAGAGGTTCAAAAATTAAAATGACAAACTGGCTGAAGAAAGAAATTGAGAAAATTTCAATGATTGAAAAATATGGAACAGTTTGTAATAGCGATCATTTTAAAATGGATGCGAACGAAAATCTTGTTTTAGACAAAAATTTTCTCATGAAAATTTCTTTAAAAAGTATAAAAAAAATTGATCTAAGAAAATACCCCACTGAGCTTTATGACCAGTTATACAAGAAACTTTCAGACTATCTTATGGTTAGTGAAAAGTCACTCGTACTAGGAAGTGGTTCTGATCAGATTATAGATTTACTGTTGACATTAATTGGAAAAGGGAGGAGGTTAACAACCATATACCCCACCTTTTCTTATTTTAAAACAAGATGCCAATTACACGGAGTAACGTCTTCTGAAATAATGCTCTCTTCTATTGATAACACATTTGATAGTGAAAAATTTATTGATGATGCAAAAAAGTCTCATGCAATTTATTTGTGCTCACCAAACAATCCAACAGGAAATCAATTTGAAAGATCACAAATGCTGGAAATTCTGGGTAACTTGAAAAATAATCTGGTAATAATAGATGAGGCATATGTAGAATTTGCAAAATATTCATTATCAAAGTATGTACAAGAATTTCCAAATCTTGTAATTCTTCGAACATTTTCAAAGGCATTGGGGCTGGCAGGTGCAAGAATAGGATACATGATAGCAAATGAAGAACTTGTAGAATTATTTAAAAACAGGGTTCAATCACCATATGCAGTAAACAGTATTTCACTTGCTATCGCAATATCCGTTATCTCCAATTCTGATAGAGTCGAAAAAAGTATATCGCTAATAAGACATGAAAGGGACAAACTCTACCATAATCTTTCAAAAATCAAAAAAATAGATGTTTACAGGTCGGATGCAAATTTTCTTTTTATAAAATGTAACGAGGAATATGATCGAGTTATAGAGTCATTTGATAATAGAAAGATAATAGCCAGGGGATTGGACAAGATTGGGAGCTATGGAAACTGTATTAGAATAACCATAGGTACAAAGAAAATGAATGACAAAATACTTTCCGTATTTAACAGCATTCAATAAATTTAGAGTTGATTTCAATAGAATGTATTCAAATGCATGTATTATTTTTGATATTGATGGTGTGTTGATTGATACCCGTAAATCCTATAATGAAGCTATAAAAAAAACAGTGCAATATGTAGTTAGTTACTTCAACCCAGCTATTATGGGTGTAAAAACTTTAGTGAGTGATGAGATGATTTTCAATTTTCGTAAATCTGGGATGTTTAACAACGACATAGATACAAGTTATGCATTTATCCTGAGCATACTTTGTGGTCCATCTAAAATTTCTGATTTGCATTGTTTTTTAGAAAATATTACTAACGATGCAACGATGAATGGGATAATCTCTGTAGAAGAATATCTGCAAAAATACTCCAAATCCTCCCTAAATGAGATTAAGAAGAGGCTAAACTATCCAGGAAATATAGACAGTAGCATGTTGACTCGAATTTTTGACGAATATTTTTATGGACCAATTTTATTCAAAAAACAACACAATGCAATCCCAAAATATTACTTTGAGAGGCCGCTGATTGAAAAAGATACTCTTCTAGTGCGTTATTCGACTATGAAGAAATTATCAATTCTTTTTAATAAGAGAATAGGAGTTGTTTCTGGCAGAAGTAAAACAGCAGCAATGTATTCCATGAAATCAATTTTTAAATTTTTTGACTTGACCGGCTCAGTTTTCCTAGAAGATGAAAGACGGGATATGGGTAAGCCCAATCCCGCAGCATTAGTAAAGTGCGTCAAAAGTTTTGGAGTAAAAAATGCCTTTTATGTTGGGGATTCGGCTGAAGATTTGATTATGGTTAAAAGAGCAAAAAAAGTGTCAAAAATCCAGATTGAACTAATTGGAATATGTGACCCTAATGCAAGATCTAAGAGGATAAGGAAGTTGTTCGATAACAATGGAACTTCCTTAGTCATTAAAGATGTCAACGAATTACCAAACATATTAAATAAAGTTATGGCCCACTTTTAGATACCAATTGTCAGATACTGATAAACTTAGGATTGCATCGTTGAGCAGAAGTACATCAGAAACAACAATTAAGATAAATGTTAATCTTGATGGCGAAGGTAGGGCACAGATTACCAGTGGTTTGAAATTTCTAGATCACCTCATAACTACCTTTTGCAAGTACAGCCTTGTTGACATTGAAGCTGAGGTTAAATCAAATGATTCCATTCTGCATCATTTGATAGAAGACATTGCCATTTGTATAGGGCAGGGACTAGATAAGGCATTAGGAAATAGAGCCAGAATAATGAGATTTGGTTATGCTATTGTGCCTATGGATGATTCACGCAGCAACTCGGCAATTGATTTGGTTAGGAGAGAATTCTCAAAATTTGAGTTAAAGTTGGAAAGAAAAGAAGTGGAAGGAATAGCAAAGGAGGATATTGAACACTTCTTTAGATCTCTCCTGCAAAATCTAGTGGCCTGTACACACATACTAGTAGAGTATGGAAAAGATGATCATCATAAATTGGAATCTGCCATGAAGAGTTTTGCTATTGCGTTTAGAAATGCTGCTACTATTGACCAAAGGAGAAAAGGTGTGCCAAGTACTAAAGAACTGATGTAAATGACAAAGATAGCTATTTTTGATTTTGGCGCAGGGAATCTTTTTAATTTACACCAATCCCTACTCAGAAACGGTGCGCATGCAGTAGATATTGTAAGAACTCTAAAGGGATTGGAAAACTATAATGGATTAGTTTTACCAGGAGTTGGTAATTTCGATAGCGCAATTTCTTCCATACAAAATGACGCGGCATCACTGAATATGGCCGTAGAGAATGCAATGCCGATACTAGGTATTTGTCTTGGTTTGGAAATGTTATTCGATAAAAGCGAAGAAGGTATTCTTGATGGCCTTAAATTATTAGATGGTGAAGTATTGATGCTTCCAAAAAGGAAAGTTAAGGTTCCTCACATAGGCTGGAATAACTTGATAATTGTTAATAGAGAAAGTAATCTTCTTAAAGGGATACCGCAAAATTCCTGGGTGTATTTTGTTCACTCCTATCACATTGAGCCCAAAGATCAAAATCTTATTGCGGCAATAGCTGACTATGGCTCGGAATTACCTGTTGTAATAGAACGCTCTAATCTATTTGGTACACAATTTCATCCGGAAAAGTCCGGAAAAATTGGAGCCCAAATTATGAAGAATTTTATTAAATTTTGTGAAAAAAACGAATGAAGGTACTAGCGGCAATAGACATAATTGAAGGCGACGTAGTTAGGTTAACTAAAGGAGACAAATCAACAAAAAAGGTCTATAGTAATGACCCCGTCAAGGTGGCAAAAAAATGGGAAGAAGAGGGAGCGGATATGTTGCATATCGTAGACTTAGATGCCGCATTCGGTAATGAATCCAATAATCTATCAACAATTTCTGAGATATTGCATTCAGTAAACATACCAATCCAGATTGGTGGTGGTATACGTCATTTAGAAAATTTTGAAAAAATTGTCAGAATGGGCTTTTCAAAACTTGTGATTGGTACCATGGCGCATACAAATTTGGATCATTTACGTTTGCTTTGTAAAAATTATAGTGACAAGATTGTGATTTCACTCGACGAGATAAATCGAAAGGTCATGATTAATGGCTGGAAGTCGCCCTCTAATTATAACATTGAAGAGGCAATAAGTAGGTTCAATAAACTTGGAATAAACATTTTTCTCGTAACCAGTATAATTAAAGATGGAACACTTTCAGGACCAGATGTTGTCACTTTAAATAGTATTAATACTGACCGAAAATCAAGAATAATTGCTAGTGGAGGAATTTCAAGCTTGATAGATGTATTACGGGTTAGATCCATTGGATGCGATAGTGTTATTCTCGGCAAGGCATTGTATGAAGCCAGATTGGACATTAAAAAGGTGAAAGCAATAGCGTAATGACACTATCAAAAAGAATAATTCCTTGTTTGGATGTTGATAATGGAAGAGTAGTTAAAGGAATCAAGTTTCGAGGAGTTAAAGACGCCGGAGATCCTGTAGAATTGGCGAAAAAATATAGCGATCAAGGCGCCGATGAACTCGTATTCTTGGATATTACTGCGTCAAGACAAGACCGTGAAATTATGAAAAGCGTAGTTAAGAATGTCGCCAGTGTTATCGACATACCCTTTACAGTGGGAGGAGGAATTAGGACACTGTCAGACGCAAGACAGATTCTTTTAAATGGAGCAGACAAGGTTTCAATCAATACAGCCAGTGTCAAAAATCCACAATTGGTAACGGATCTTATGAAAATTTTTGGAAGACAATGTGTTGTTGTAGCTATAGATGTCAAGAGAAACTTTAAGACTGATGAAAAACAGACAATGTCCTCTCCTGATAAGGATTTTTACTTTGAAGTCATGATATACGGAGGATCTAAGGGTACTGGTATTGATGCTATCCAATGGGCGAAAAAGGTAGAAGAGCTTGGTGCTGGTGAAATACTTTTGACAAGTGTAGATTCAGATGGTACTAAAAATGGTTATGATATTGAGCTTACTAATACAATCTGTAATAGTGTGAGGATACCTGTTATTGCATCAGGGGGCTGTGGCTCTTCTGAACACATGTTTGAGGTATTTAATAAAACTGATGTTGATGCCGTTCTGGCAGCCTCGATTTTTCATTATGATAATTTAACGCTGGATAAGGTCAAGAGATATTTGGCTGAGAAAGGGATTAAAACCAGATTATGATATTATAAATCTGGATACCGAATTTATTTTTATTTTGATTTAGATGGTGACAACAACATCAATAATAGTCGAAATCAGTGTAGGGTGAATGCGAAAATGAATATCCCTGCTATCATTTCGATGGTTAAAAGATAATCCTTAATTCTCTTTATTCTGCTAGCTTTTGTCTTTGCGAATCCCCTTATGGTATGTTGATCCCGAATAGTAACAAGAGCGTACAATCTAGTTAGTGCCATCAAGAAACTTACTCCCAAGTATATAGGCAGTAAGAATAGATCAGCTGGATTGCGTCTTAAATGCGGAAAGATCTTAATCATCCTTCCAACAAGCCATAAGATAAGAATTGAAATTGCTAAACCCCATTGATTTTCGAGAATGGCTATTGAGAAAAAAATTGGACCAAGTAATAGAGTAAAGACCGAAACAAAACGATCTATCATAGAGAATGCAAGGTATGGACATTTCCATACCCATCCGTTCCATAAACTCTGGAAATCAGAATTATGACTATTTCTTGCCCATCTAATTCGTTGCCTGATGAATTGGTCAAATTCTGGGGCGGAAGAAGAGTATATTATTGCAGAACTTTGATAATATGTCTTCCACCCTTCCTGTTGAACAAGCCTCGTGAAGCATTTATCTTCACCTGATTCTTTTTTTCTACCAAGAATAAACTCATTTAGGAAGAAATTGATTTTAGGTAATAGAATTTTCCTACGGTATAATGCAGTTTTTCCGCTCAGGCACGACAAAGCTTTTCCTCCTGCCGTCTGTGCTGGCATATCTAGATAGTTTCTAGAATCCCAAAAAATATCAGTCATCTTTTGCCATATTGTTCTTCTTTCAATAGGATGATATCTAGGAGTTACTCCGCCAATTTTTGAATCGACCTGGAATGGTCGTAATGCATTTTCGAGGAAATTTGCATCCCACATTGTATCACTATCGGTTAGAGCAACAATTTCGCCATTTGATTGCAGAATACCATCAACAAGGGCAGGTCTTTTCCCAGGTTTCGATGTTATTATCAATTTAAGATTATCCTTGCCTTGTTGAAATTCTTTAAATTCAGCCATGCATCCTGTATCTGATTTATCAATAATTGTAATTATTTCACTAGGCTTATTTTTCCACCATGACTCTAAAGATCGCCTAAAGATTTTCGGGTCCTCATCATAAACAGGGACAATTACTGATACGGCAAAGTCGAGTGTACCTCGTGAATTGAGATGGTTTGATTCAGGCAGTATAGGAGAATAAAATGATGCGACAATTTTCTTGATAAGCCATACTGTCCATCTCCAGATACCGATAACTCCGAGCGGTATAACAAGCCAATAATTGTATAATGAACTTGGCACCAGATTTCTAACTACATAATTTTGCAAACCAGTAATTTGATAAACAATATCATTAATGTCAAACCAGATAGGTGATAAAACCAGTGAAATTGCAAATCCTAGGAGTATCAGGTCAAAAACTAAGTTGCCAAAAATTCTGCTATGCTTGTGAAGAGTTGCGGCTCTGTTAGAATTCACTGTTCTATCTCTCTTTCCAGATTATTTATTAGTAACTTTTATTATGAGCTAGAAGTTATTGAAGTAAGATGATTCCTGTTAATTTTTACCTTATTTCTTACTCGAAAATGAAAAGGAATTATATAAATATGATTAATTATAACCCCCCTATAATAAAGAGGGATTTTGAACGAGTAAGATAAGCATTATTGGTTCGGGTGTAGTAGGCAGTGCAACGGGCCAAGGGTTTCACAAGTTAGGTCATGAAGTCATTTTTTACGACATTTCAAAGGAGAGGCTGAGGACTTTAAAAAGCAATGGATACAACGTAGCTAATGATTTGGGTGAAGCATTATCTCAAACAGATATTTCATTTGTGTGTGTTAACACTCCAACTCATAACTCCCAACAAGATCTCTCTCAAATACTATCTGCACTCTATCAACTCGCAAATTATCTCAATACATCTGTAAAGCGTCATTTGCTGGTCTTCCGGAGCACGATGCTACCTGGCACCATGCGTAGCGTAGTCGTGAACTATCTTGAAAAAAATTGCGCCAAAAGAAGAGGAGTGGATTATGAGGTTGCCTATAATCCGGAATTTCTGAGGCAAAATTCGGCATTAGATGATTTCTTCACTCCGGATAGGGTAATAATAGGAGAGGAAAGTGGTAATAAATTATCAAAATTATTAGTAGATATATACCAACCTTTAACAAAAAATATAATCACAACATCATTCGAGGCAGCAGAGCTTATCAAATATGCATCAAACTGCTTTTTATCATTGAAGATTTCGTTCTTTAATGAAATAGGAATGATATGCAAACATTTGGGAATAGATGATAAGGTTGTAAGTTTAGGTGTATCACTGGATAAAAGAATTGGCAAGTATGGTACTGAATTTGGAAGACCATTTGATGGAATGTGTCTACCTAAAGACACCCAGGCATTAGCTTCGTTCATAAAACAAAACAGAATTGAACCTGACTTGCTTGAAATAGTATTAAACATAAACAAAAAAATTGAGGACCTGACAACTACAAGACAGCTAGTCTCGGGCGCTAGAGAAGCTCATAATTAATTTCCAAAGAAGCTCTTCAATAATTTATATTGGGAGCTAAATTTTTGTCTTAATAATGAATCTGTCCGTTTTTGGGCTTTCATTTCTCTTCTTATTAATTGTAAACTTATCACTGACAGCTAATCTAAGCTATGCTCAAGCAGTAAAGCCCCAACCTCTGATCGGAGTAAACATGCTAGGCTATTATACCAGTTTGCCCCAGACACGAGACTTTAAGAATCCTTTCCCTGATAACTACTATGACCAAAGCTTTAAGATACTAAAAGACGGCGGAATGAATCATGTGAGATATGTATATTATTGGGAATCTTACGTGAAAAATCCTATAGCATTCATAAATGAGCTAAAATTTGTCGCTATCCTAGCCGACAAGTATGGGTTAAAAATAATATATGATAATCATCAGTTCCATACTTCATCATGGCTTAATCCTCAAAGAGGAACTGGATTTCCAACCTTTTTATTTCAAAATAACTCAAAATATCCGTATGGAAGTGGTGGTGGCCCTACTTATCCATCAGCAGCAGCGTGGTGGACAGACTGGTGGAATAGAGGGATCAAAGACACAAATGGTACTGATGGTTGGAATCTACAAGCTCAATTCTTAAAAAAAGTAGTCAGTATTGTTGATAGTCATCCTAGTACAGTAGGTTATGAGATCCTGAGTGAACCGCAAGTACATAGTGTAGATCAGTGGGAAAAAATTGGAAAATATAATACGTTTATGACTGACGAAATGCGAAAGGTAACTCAGAAGCATATAATATACAGTATGACAATACCTGTCGACCTAAAGAGTAACATTGGAGTTAATGCAACTAATCTTGCAAAAATGGCGCCTGCAAATAAGACAAATACTCTCTTCAAATTTAGTATATATGGACTGCCATCTCCGGGCAGCTACCAAGAACAAAGGTTGAACATGTTCATAACTGCCGGCAACTTATCAGGAGTTCCCGTATATATTGGAGAATGGAACAATGTAGCCAGAGATAAAGTAATAAACGAAGAAGGCGACTTTGTCTATGAAATAAATCCAAAAACAAGTGATATCACTCCTAAGGACACCACAGTGATATTAAAAAAATTTAATCAAATAGATCCATACGGATGGGCTTTTTGGTATTGGAATTTCAGGCCACACAGAGTTGAAAACTTTAATTTAGTGACAAGTGATGAGAATGGCAATTTAATTCCTACGAAATACTTTGATATATTAAAAAATGCTGTTCAATCGGTTTATTCAGGTAAGAACGCTAAATAGTGTATCAATATCTCCTATACTATTAAACTCCACTTCGGGGTAACTTGAATCAGTCACAAAGGTCATTTTCAGCATCCTAAATGATGAAATACACGTCCATAAGGTTTAATTCTTGTATAAATTCCATAGTAAATGGAAAAGGAAGCTGATTGGGGCTACTGTTACAGTTAAAAGAAAAAAGAAAGCTACGATTGCTAGTTTTCATTTTAATACCGCTTATCTTATCTGCCTACACTCACTTATGGAATCCTACGGGTTTTCCATCAATACATACAGATGAGGGACATTACCTAAGGAAAGCGATTTCCACTGAAGATGGCGATGGGCTTCAACCACAAGCTCGATATCGAGCGCCTTATTTTGGTCAAATTTTCTTGGCAGGGATTTTTAGCATTATTGGTTATCCCGGTTTTGTTAACGCAGGTGAAAAGAATCCTGTTGAGCAGCTGTATTTGGTTCCGCGCCTAATAATGGGAATTTTAGCTGTAATTGATACTTTCCTGTTGTATAGGATCACAGAATATAGATACGGAAGAAATGTCGCGATTATAGCAGCTGTATTATTTGCAGTAATGCCGTTTACTTGGCTGACTAGAAGAATATTTCTAGAGTCAATTCAACTGCCCTTTATATTGACTTCAATATTACTCATCTTGAGTCTTGATAGGCGCAAGGGGGAACAGCAACATCAGATGCGACCACAACGCGAACAAAGACAATACACCAAGCTTACTTTGATTGTCTCAGGAATTTTTCTTGGTCTTGCAATTTTTACCAAGATCCCTGCTTTCACAGTAATCCCAGTGGGATTAACCATGACGTATTTAGTTACTAGAAAAAAGAAATACGTACTAGTTTGGTTAATTCCTGTCATTTTGGTTCCTTTTTTGTGGCCTCTGCACGCTACACTAATTGGAGATTTGAATGATTGGATCAGTGGTGTTCGTTACCAAATTGCCAGAGACAGACCTTTAATCAATACCATAAATACATTCTTCGAGATAGACCCTGTATTGTTTGTTTTAGGAATGGGTGGTCTGGTCTATGCTGCCATCAAAAAAGACTATTTCATATTGCTATGGGTAATTCCGGGTTTTATATTTCTCCAGGCAATAGGCTATGTTTCTTCATTTCATATGATATTATTACTACCCCCATTATGCATAGCAGGAGCAAATATGCTTGAAAAAATAGGCAGTAATATATCCAATATTAAAACGAGAAATTTGTTACCTTATATTAGAATAGCAATTATCGGGATCTTTGGCGTCTGCAGCATAACTATGATAATAACTATAAATACAAATTCAACTTATTACCGGGCTCTTGCATTTGTTCTTTCAAATTTACCTAATAGTAATAACAATTCATCAAGTATCAACCCAGCAGATAAGGTAACCCTGGTTGGAAATCCACAATATTTCTGGATTCCAGAATTTGTTTTTAATAAAACGTTTGATGCAAAAAATTTTTATAGTAAGACTCCATTCAAGACGGAAAAATACATGATGATTATAGATAGCGGATTTCAAAAAATTTTAGACCGCGGGGATAATGATTCAAGGTTAAATTTGGCATACAACGCTACTCATAATTTGGCAAGGTTTGAACAGAATTTTACCGGGGGCACTAATATCAACAAGTATCCATATACAAATTTGAAATTAAGCCCTGAATCACGCTTTATTGAACTTAGGTCCAACTATTAATTCCATTATTAAGTTGTTGGGTCCAAACCAATTAATTTAACCTCATAGGATTAGTTTTCGTCATCAAATGCGTATTTTGTTGCTGCATTCAGATTTTATCGAATACCAACCGATTTCTAAAGAGGTGGAAGCCGCAGAAGATATCCAATACAAAGCCAGTAAAAAAATAGATGAAGTGATAGTAGCATTAATTGCCGTAGAAAAAGATGATGACGAGTCCATAATTGATGATGTTTGCAAGGAATTGAAGGCATATAGCGAGAAAATAAAATGTGAGAATTTACTACTCTATCCTTATGCACACCTAAGTTCCCAGTTAGCGACACACGGCACAGCTCTTGCAGTACTAATTTCAATTGAGAATCAGGCAAGAGATCTGTTTACGACTGTAAATCGGGCACCGTTTGGTTGGACAAAGTCATTTCACATAAAAATCAAAGGACATCCACTAGCAGAACACGCTAAAACCATTCATAGTAAAGGTAACGGCGAGAAAAAGGAATTGACCTTAATATCAAGCGCACTAAAATCTGAAGATGCCCTAAACTCAACTTGGTACGTACATGTGCCTGAAGATAAGTTAATTCCAATAAATGATTATGCTTTTCAAAAAGACAGTGCACTTAAAAAATTAGCAGAATATGAATTATCTAAGAAGAGAACAGTAGTTGAAGTTCCGCCCCATGTAAAATTGATGAAGAGATTGGCAATAGCTGACTATGAACCATCTTCGGATGGAGGAAATTTGAGATACTATCCCAAGGGACGTTTAATGAAATCATTAATAGAGACCTATGTGACAAAAATGATTCACGAATATGGGGGAATTGAAGTCGAGACACCAGTGATGTATGATTCCAATCATCCGTCAATTCATAGTTACTTCAACAGATTTCCAGCCAGGCAATACAATATTCAATCAGACAATAAGCAGCTTTTCCTAAGGTTTGCCGCATGTTTTGGTCAATTCTTAATGGCCAAGGACTTTCAAATTTCTTACAAACAGCTTCCATTGAAGCTTTATGAATTAACTAGATATTCATTTAGAAGAGAAAAGAGTGGCGAACTAGTGGGACTTAGGAGACTTAGAGCATTCAGCATGCCAGATTGCCATGCTTTTTGTAGGGATATCGTTCAAGCAAAAGAAGAGTTTGTAAAAAGATTTGAGCTATCTTTGAAAGTTGTAGAGGGACTGGGTATTTCCCCTAATGACGACCTAGAAATGGTTATCCGGTTTACTACAGACTTTTATGAACAAAATAAAGAATTTATTCAGGCATTTGCGGCTAGATTAAAGAAACCCATCCTGGTAGAAATGTGGAAAGAAAAATTCTTTTATTTTATCGTAAAGTGGGAATTTAATTTTGTAGACAGGTCGGGAAAAGCTGCCGCACTCTCCACTGATCAAATTGATATTGAAAATGGGCAAAGATACAACATTGAATTTGTTGATAGTGACGGCGAGAAAAAATATCCAATCATATTGCATAACTCTCCTAGTGGAGCGGTAGAGCGGGTAATATTTGCACTACTTGAAAAAGCCGACATGGAGGTACATACAGGCAAGCCACCAGCATTGCCTCTATGGCTATCACATACACAGATAAGAATAATTCCGGTCTCTTCAAATCATTTGGCGTTCTGTGAAAAAATCTTGGAGCTGCTTAACAAAAACAGTATAAGGACAGACATTGATGACAGGGAGCTTTCTGTTGCAAAAAAAATTAGAGAAGCAGAATCTGAATGGGTTCATTTCATCATTGTCATTGGAGACAAAGAAGCTGGAGGTAAAGAATTTGTAGTGAGGGAAAGAGTGACTAAATCTCAATACAACATTTCGATAGAAAATCTCATGAGACGTATTAAACAAGAAATATCAGATAAACCGTACTTACCACTAAACCTACCAAAATATTTATCAAAACGTCCAATAATTATGGTATGAAATACTGATACAGGTAGAGGATTAAATTTACCATTATGTCATTCATTTAATGTTTTTATATTTAATAATTAGATCCCATTCAAATGGGAAGAGTAGACAAAGGGGTAAACTGCAGTGTAAGTGGATGCTCAAATTCAGCTGAGAGATCAATCAGTGGAAGTAAGGCAAGCATGGCTTCAGATTTACAAGTTAATACTTCAAACAAAAGGGTGTATCTATGTAGACAACACTATAAGGAATGGAAAAAAGCGACAAAAGAAGATAGAGAAAACGAGAGAGCCAGATGGGGCTAATATAATAGTAAAACAGTACAACAATAATTACAAGCTGACTAGTATACCAATCATTTCCATTCAGCTAAACATACTTTCTAGGAATTATCCTTAAAAGAGTTTGTGCAGCAAGCGTACCTTCCCTGTAATCATGGTTTTTGAGTGAAACCTCTACAAAATCCATTCCTAACAGACTCGCCGAATCGTTAATACTTTTGAATAGCTTAATTATTTCAAACGGATCCAATCCAAATGGCTCAGGAGTTCCTGTACAAGGAACGTATGGCGAATCATAAACATCAATGTCGAACGATATGTATATGTTTCTATTGGCAGTAACCTTGGAAATATAAGTTGATACATCATCAATATTTTTTTTTATTTTCCATGGGTCGAAGGTTATAATACCATTTTTTTCTGCAATATTATTTTCGTTCTTATCTGTTTGTCTGATACCTATTTGTATGATATTTTTGCCTTGAATGTATCCTTCATCTATCAACCTATAGAATGGGGTAGTATGACAGAGTTTCATACCATCATATTCGGGTTTTAAATCTCTATGTGCATCAAAGTGTATCAAGAGAGGCTGATTATCTGAAAGACCCTTAAAACAAAAATACGTTATGGTATGTTCTCCTCCAAGGATAAATGGTTTTTTCTTATTCCTAGATAGTTCTTTTACCAGAGGAGGAATCTTTTCATCCAGAAAGGAAAAGATGGAATGTAATTTATGATCGTGATAATTAGGTATTTTAACGTCTCCCAAATCGAAAATTTTGGCAATTTCCTTAATGTCCTTTTTTTCATCGTAAATGAATGTTTCAATCTGACGTGCAGAAGCACTCCTGATCGCTTCTGGACCTCTTTTTGTACCTTTTCCGAATGATGTAGTTAGCTCCAATGGAATACCAAAGAATACTAATTTTGCATCACCGTATGAAATTTTCGTATCAATATCCCCGAAGGAAGCTCCAGCTTTGGTTCTTTCCGGAGTAATAAAGAGAGAATCGAAAAGATTTAAAATTGTCAATTTGTCTTATTGAATAACTGTAGACGATTATATTTATTTAAGCAATTTGATAAATTTTGCTAATTTGACCAGAATAATTCATCTAAATTACTTTGTCTTGGTTTGCCAATTATAGACTTGAAATTTACATCTAGAGCGGTTAAAATTTGATCTAAAGTGGATTCCATAGCCTCCAAGTATTTTTCAGTATCAATTTCCTTATGGGTAGCTAGCTCAACAGGTTTGACTCCTTCAGAAGTCTTAGTTTTTACATACGAGATTATGTCCCCTGCTTTAGCTTGCCTTCCATTTGAAAATAACAATGCTGCCTTTATGTGCTGCGGGATACCCTTTATTGAATTGTTGATAGAATCATGACCATCTATTGAGGTTATTCTTTTATTTTCACTACTCTTTTTGCCATATTTTTCTGGGGACTTATTTATCATAACGTTAAAAGATAGTTCCTCCATTGGGTATTCATCTGACTCTAATTTTTTTGCGCTTTCACGAACAATATTTTTGATTTTCTCTCTAGCAGTATCAAAATCCTTTTCAGTGTTAACTTTACCCAATATATCTAACATGCTGTAAAACGTTTTCCTAATAAAAGCGGGAGTGTGGGATTTTTTGCCTGTTAATCCCTTTACATCGACAGTTCCATCCTTCAAGACACCCAGATAATTTTTCTTTAGATTGTTAAATACAACATATCGGTATTCTTTGTCCAATTCCAGATCTACGCCTTGATTGGTTTTGGCCCATTTTGAAATTTCTTCCACCTTACCTTGTGACGGATCCCTCAAAAATAAAGAATCTGTGTCACCATAGACAACTTCTACTCCTGATTCCCTACATTTATCTATTGTTTTGGTGATTATATTTCTTCCAATAGCTGCCGTGGCATCCGCAACTGGTAGGCAGTATAGTGGAAATATTTCTGCGCCCATTACACCGTAACTTGCATTGAGAATTACTTTAATTGCCTGACTTACTACCGTGTAGAGTTGTCGTTCTTCAGGTGAAATTGTTTTGTCTTTTGATAGCTGCTTATAGTAATTTACTCGCAGGTCTCTCAGTGATCCTATAAGAAGCGAAGTAATTCCCTTTTTCTCCTTGCATGTCCAATATGCGGTATCAGGGATCTTTTGGTGTGGATCTTGACTGCAAGAATCATGTGGACAATTTACTGTTTCGTAAGATAAGTTATGGACGTTTATTATACTAGGATATAGACTTGCAAAATCAACTACTGATACATTGAAGTGGATTCCTGGTGTTGGCTCTACGACAAGTCCCCCCCTGTACTTTTTTTCTTTTATAATTGCGGTAGTAGATACCTCACCCTTGTAACGTAATTCTTCGGTGCGCGGAATCAGCGCGTTTATCTTTCTATGTTCATAAAAGAGCATTCCCCTTATCCATTGGTTCACACCTACTCTAGAAAGGTCTTCAACAGAAAGTCTAGATATTCTAGCAATCACAAACAATAGCTTCAGAAGTAGATTGTCATTAAATCTTGTTAATCTAAAAGTCAATTCAGTATCTTTTAGGCAATATTGTGCCAATTTTTGGATTGGCAAGTCGCCAATATTGCCCTCAAATTCAATTTTGCTATCATTTAATAGTGCTTCTGAGATGGCATTTAATCTATATTCAGAATATTTGTGACTGAATGCGTAAATTTGAATGGACCTATTTTGAAATGTTCTAAATAAATCAATGTGAACGCCATGTCTTAATTGAACCGGTTCTGTTTGAATACCTTTCTTGATAACTGTGTCTCGCTTAACCAGTATAGGAATTTCTTCCTTTGGTATTATTGTATGGTTTATAGGATCAATTGCGGGATCTTGAGATCTTTCATAAAGATAGGGAAGATCAAAATCATCACCATTAAAAGTAACTAATAAATTGTATGACGAAATTAATTTAAAAGTTTTTTCTAATAGTTCTTTTTCAGTCTTGCACATTACTGCTTCAGGAATTAATTCTGTTCCATCATCGGGATTTTTATCTTGTTCAAGAAGGAATACTTTTCTTTCATCATTTGAGACGATTCCTACTGCAGTAACTTTCCTATCGTGTTCTCGTGGTACAGGCATTCGTCCCTCCTCTGAATCTACTTCAATATCAAGAGCTAACCTCTTTATTTCTGGAATAGGTTGATTTAATAGATCTGCCCATTCTCTAACATATTCTCTGTATTTATCATTTCTTGCCTCTTTGCTGTCTAGGATTTTGTCCCAAAGAAAATTTTTCAATGCATTCTGGACGATTTCTGACATCTTGTAAGGATCTTCAATTATTTCATCTCCTTTTCTTTTGTAGTATGAACCAGGGATTAACCTTGTATCATAAAGATAATTTTCGTGATACTTGATGTTGGCTTCCCATACAGTGAGCTTTTCTCTTATGCCACCCCTGCCTCCTATTGACAGAGGATCAGGAGCAATTATTTTTATTGCCTGAATTTCTCTGTCTGACAATAGGTCTATTTTTGGTATTCTCTTTAACTCAAATTTCTTTTCAACGGCTGCAATTTCTTCTGCTCTTTTTTCGTATTCCAATTTAGTATAACAATAGGGTTTGTGATTCGTTTTATCCTGCCAAAAATATATTACATGCAAATTAGGATCGTAAAATTTTAATTTGACTTTCTGATTTTCACCAGAATAAACTGCTGAAATGAGCATGACACGAGTATTTTCAGGAAGTTCCTTCTCGTAACTCAGGTATTGCTTATCGTTTTGAAGAAGTGGCGATTGATCCAATTATTGTTCACTGGGATTAACTCCAAATATGGAAAATGGATAATTATCTTTTGCTGCCATGATCATGAACTAGTTTTTTGTGTCAAGTAAGGTGAATATCATTTTCAACTAGATTCAGCAGTAACTACCTTACGCTCATTTCGTCTAATTGCTATTATGCCGAAAGCGTAGAGAGCAATCATGGGCAGTGCAACAAACCACATTGTAATCCCGCTTCCGTCTGGTGTTATTACTGCACCAAAAATCGTTATAATTATGATTGCATATCTAAAGTTTTTTTGCCAGAATTTTGAATCAGTTAAGCCACTTAGGGATAGTACATACATTATGATTGGAAGCTGAAAGGCAATACCAAACCCAAGAACGAATTGAAGTACAAATGTTATGAAATCATTGACTGTCAGAAAAGCTTCAGCGCCTATAGATTCACCATAACTGTATAGAAAATCTAGGGTCCACGGGATTACAAGCACATATGAGAATACTAGACCAAATACAAACAAAAGAAACGTTGGCAATAATATTTTGACAAGTTTTATTTTTGTGGATGACGGTGAAGACGCTTTAGTTGATACACTCGTTTCTCCGGTTTCTCCTTTTCTTTTTGCCCGATTAAACGCAGGAGAAACAAAACCATATATCTCTTTAATTACGATTGGCAAAGAACATGTCAAGCCAATTAGCAATGAGAGGTAAATCTGACCAAAGAACACCTGACCGGGAGCTGTCTGAATAAACTTTACTTCTGATGGAAGTAAGGTATCCTTCATAAAAGTTGTCAATTGCAGGGCTATGTTGTTAAATGGTTCTGGGTATGGATAATATACTTTCAGATAAGTTAGATGAGTTGGATTGAGGAATGGAAGTGATATAGGAATAATTGTAGTTTTTATGCTAAAACTCATTGTAAAAATAGTTATTATTGCAATGCAAATTATTATACGAATAAGCCTAACTCTTAGCTCATCAATATGTTCAGGTATCGACATCCTAAATGAAGACATTACAATATTCGGAAATATGCAATCTAGGTATAATAATTATATTGGTAGACTAGAATTTGATAATATATTGTTGGACCCAATAGCTTATTTTAAGTCCAATTAGAGTACGGACCATGGTCCACGATATAAAACAAAGCTTATCCTTAAGAGCAAATACTTTTAGAAGATAAAATCAATAAGAGTTTATGCAATATCACAAAGCATCTTTTATTGGACTTGAACGATCTAAAAAGGCTCAATTAAAGCTATTTGATTATACAGGCTATGCCATGTTAACATATACCGTAAAACAAGATGGAAATGGATTTTCACCGGTAGGTGAAGAAATGCTGGTGACCAAAATGGATAGAGAAACCGAGTCCATGTTATTTTTGTGTGATAATGATGGTTATACGAAGGCCCAATCAAAACCGTTACCAAGAGAAAAGGCCAGTGAAGTGTATAGAAAAATGCTAAATGACGGTTTTATAGAATTTAAGGGACAAATCAAGACTGTTTCATAAATGGTGTTGTAAAGCAGCAGCTGAAAACTATATCCGCACTTGATCAATTTAACAGATTGGATTCCATAGTAGTAAGAGTTACTAGTTTTGGTATCTCGTTACTATCATTTTATTACTAGAATGAGATAGCTTCTAAATAGTAAATATAATTATTTCAATTATTCTAAACAATAATTTTTGTACCAGTTTGGCTATTTTTCATGATGAGATGTCTGATAACATTAGGATCGGATTTTATAACCCATGTCGAAATCTTAGATCTTTCTATCACCTTCATAGCGACGATGTCCATAAGGTCATAATTTCCTGCCAGAGTACTTTCACTGTTCAAGAGTTGTAAGCACTTTTTTATGGTAATTTCTTTAAAGAGTTTTGCTCTTGGATTCTTTTTTGGATCCGTATCGTATATACCATCAACGTCCGTTGCATTTAAGAATCTGTAGGCCTTAATTTTTTCACAAATAAGTGCTGCTGTAGCATTGGTACTTTGACCCGGATGAAGACCACCACTGACAATAATTTTGCCTGATTGACATGCAATACTAATTTCCTCAAGATCGGACGGAATAATTGGGTAAGCAGAATTTCCCAGTGCCGAAGAAAGCAACATTGCATTTAATCTTGAAACTTTTATGCCCATTTCATCAAGACTACTTTCATCCGAACCCAATGATCTGGCCAAATTAACGTAATGCCTTGCTATTATTCCACCTCCTGAAACTACAACTGGTTGAACTTTGGTTTGTATGTCAAGTAAAAGTTGAGCATACTCTTTCAAAGATGCCGGCGTAGTATTAAAATTAAAAACACTACCACTTAATTTTATGACTAGAATTCTTTTTTGTTTTGAGGATTTATTAGAGGTACTCATTATTTTTCTGGTAACTCCTTGTCCAGGACATCTTTTGATATATTTGCAATTTTTTTCCGATCCTTCTGGTTGGTATATACTCTTATCATGTCAAGATAACCTGTTATTGAATTTACCAGAGGGAGATTAGAAACTGGTTGTTTAAAGAATTCGTCCTCACTAACAAGAAGTATTGATTTCAATTCCTGTTTATTTGGAGAGAGCGGAACAAGGGAAATGCCATAGGTATCAAGGAAAATTTTTCTTTCATCAATATTTGATAATCTTGCAATTCTCAATCTCAATTCTTCAATTTTAGTTCTGTTAAGCTTTGTATAATTATCTCGTTTTCGAATAAATCTCTCATAAACGCATTTTAATAATCGCCTGTCCAAATAGTTAGAAATCATTTCTCTCGCAATTTTGTTCTCTGAATCTGTGCAGATCTTCCACAGTATACTATCATCAGTTAGTTTTAGATAGTTTGAAATGGATATTCTACTCAAGTTTAAAATGTCACTTGAAAGCAACAGGGAATGAAGAAGCATTACTTCTGCGGATCGTACCGTCTTGTGAAAATAGACTGCCCTGAACATCTCGAATCTGGAAATAATCATGGATTCAAAAGAGTAAAAAGATGAAATGTCTAAAGCCAGACTATCATTGTCAGTTACATTGAATGAATTAATGATCCTGTTGTAATCTACTTTTCCGTACTCTACGCCAGAAAAAAAGCCATCCCGAGGAAGATAATCCATCAGATCTGAGGAGAGACTACCAGAAATTATTTCGTTTTTGAATTTTACTCTAGAATTACCAAAAGAAATCTCACTAACAGTAAATGGGGAATAACCAAAACTTGAAAGAATATCGCTCAATTCAGTTTTGCAAATAATTTCCGCTCCGATAGTCTCATGATTTTTGTTACCTACAACCGTTAATGCTTCTTCAAAAAGATGCGAAAAAGGTCCGTGGCCAACATCATGCAATAATGAAGCTACTCGCAACTCCTGAATTGATTCTTTGTCAATTGCACCTATTGAAAATAGATGCTCACCCGCCAATCCTGCTAGATGCATAGTGCCGAGCGAATGTTCAAATCTTGAATGTTGAGCTGCTGGGTATACTAAATGAGCACCAGCCAATTGCTTAATTCTTCTTAACCTTTGAAATACGCTTGAATCAATTACTTTTTTTTCCAGCTCTGTAAACCTGATAAACTTGTGAATAGGATCAGCAATTTCTCCAACAAATTTCATATAATGTACCTAGAAAGAACGCAACACTGAATTAAATTTTCATAATCTTTCTTACCAATTCTACCACTTGAACATTAACAATATTTACTGTGTCTTCTCCGTCAATAATGTGCCAATTGAATTTGTTAGCAAGCATTTTGTAATTCCTCCTGACGTTTCGAATAAGATCTAAATCTTGTTCGAACGTATCAGTGATGTCATTTCTGGATCGTTTAACCAAGGTGTTGGTTTTGATGTCTATTACTACCACAAGATCTGCTTTTGGTAATCCTTCATCCAATGCCAGAAGCCATTTCAATTTTAAGCCCTTTGATATTCCATAGACTAGATTGGATTGATAATATCTGTTCATGATAATTGTAGTTCCCTTGCCAATAATTGATTCAATTTCGGACTTTTTCTCCCATCTATTTGCAGAAAGGAGCATCATCTTCACCTCGTCCGAATAATCTCTCTTTCCGTCTAGGAATTGTTTTATCTCTATACCCACAGGGGTAGAATAATCGGGGAAATCAAATTTCACGTATTTCTTGCCTTTTAATTTTTTTAACAGAAGATTTGCTTGTGTAGTTTTCCCTGCCTTATCAATTCCCTCTATGACGATAATTTTACCTCTACGCAAATATGTAGTTTGAAAAAAATCTCATAAATAAAAAGTATATTAAAATTAATTTAAATCAATGCCGTTCGAGAGGCTTGGGATGGATTCAAAACCAAATTTAGCCTTCAGCCTGTTACTGTTCTTATTTCAAGTCGAAACTGAGTATACGGATCAATTTCATAAATTATCATTTATTCTTAGCAACCTACTTTTTTACCCACAATCAATATTCCCTTCAAAGTTTCCTTTCCAACCCGTGTCAGCTCGAATCTGAATTTTTCCTTTTCCACAATCTCCTTGAATTGAAATATCTGCTTTTTTATCCAAACCACAAATATTGCTAGTAGTCTCTTTACCTTCCAAATCATAATTTTTTTTATCTATCTTGCCAGAATCAAGATATCCTCCATTACTGGTCTTGTCATGAGAAGAATCGTCCACAACGACTTCCCAACTTCCGTATATAGGTGCATCTTTCTTAAATGCGCTGAAAGAAAGTTCACCCTTATCTGATTTTCCATCAGGGCAACTGATCGTACCATCTGCTTTTCCGGATGCATTTCCGGAGCTTTCTGTTCCATGAGCTACACTGGTAGCAGAAAACATCGTAATTAAGAAAAGTATTAACAATTTCGCTTTAACTTTACCATCCAAATTCATGAATCTGACTTGAAAAGAAAATAATTTATATATTATGTAGAGTGATTCCAGATCATAAATAGGAAAAAATGAGATGAATCATTTATTAATATCTTGGTGCTCCCAATAATGATTATCATAAACGATTATCAACTGTGATTATCATTTAATAGACTAATTTTTATTCGATTTAGGAAATAGATCAAATAATAATTTTTATAATTAGCATTTAATATTACAGATTTTATACTTTCTATAGCATGTTTTACATCCTCAAGTTATTATAAAAGATCGATGAAACATCTGTCAGACTAAAATGGCACAGATGCCGGCTCTAATTCCAAAAGAAGTAGAAATCCAAAGACTAAAGAAAATCTACATCATGGTCATCATGCTGGGTTCAATCGCAGCATCCGTAGAGGTAGATAACTTTGTTGATGGGTCTCTTCATCAAACCGCAATTAGAGACAGTGCATTTACACCAGCTCATTGGTGGTTATACAGCCACTTCATAGCTCTACCGTTAGGTTGGGGATTTGTGGCGATGTATGACAGAAGGGTACCTGCGTTGAGGGGACCTGGCAATTCAATGAACACTGGTTTAAAGATAACCATCATAGGCTATCTTGCAACCATGTTTACAATTGGTGTAAATGAAATGTGGCACTTTTGGTTTGTGGAAGAAATCTTTGCAGTTCCTAACCATTGGATGTTTAACATGGGAGTTGTAGTGGCTTTCATGGGTGCTCTTGCATATGTAGTAAGAGTATACGCACGTCTAGTAGAACTGGGTGCTGAAACGCCAGGAAAGAATCCATACGTGGCGGAGATGTACAAGCTTGCACTGGAAGGAAAGCTGTACAGCAGATCAATTCCATAAGCTGACGGTCACAGAGCTGTCAATAAAAGCAGGAACGACGACCTCTTTTTTTCTTTTT
>JAJPIN010000045.1 GCA_021324715.1 Nitrososphaeria archaeon | reverse complement strand
TCATCAGTAGTTAGTTGGACCAGCATGCCTTTATTATCATATAGATAAGCTCGACTATCTCCCAAATGTGAGTAGTAGACAAGCTCATTAAAAAATATCGCCAGTACTACAGTTGTTCCCATATTGGATGACTCAATATTTCTTTTTCTCATTTCAATAATATCATCATTTGCCTCTTGAAGAGCCTTGTGGATAATTTGCGGTATCTTTTTTTCTTGACCATTTCCAAAAAAATTTGAGAAGATTTCTCCTAAAGTGTTTACAGCAATGTTACTTGCGACCTCTCCACCTTCATGTCCACCCATTCCATCAGCGATAACATATAAACCTACTTTGTCATCAACAAAAAAAGAATCTTCATTATTTTCTCGGTGTAGTCCTCTGTGTGATTTATAACCAGATACGCGCAATCTATTCAATAATAAGGAAATGATGTTTAAATAAAAACATTTAGAAAATAAAAACCGAGCTCAATTTCCTCTGAAATTGATCTTTTTTATTAAAAGATAAAGATATTATAATATAACGTTACCTTCCTTCGTACTCTGGATCATATTCTTTCTCATATTTAGTTTGTAATCGCATATTCTCAAGGAAATTTCCTTGAGATATCTTGAAGTCCATAGGTATAATCCAACTTCAATTTTGAATATCCGGAGGTTGGATCATTTTCTATTTTATCAAACATACTTCCGGTCAGTGTAGAGGTCGATGCCAGAATTGTCTTGAATTTACAGTTTCCTCCATTTATGCACGTTACTCTTTCTAAGGCCTCTAGTTCTTTATCTTCCAAATTATCTGCTTCATCAATAAACAAATATGCTGTGTCATAGAATTCAATATTCATCATATTTTTTGGGGTCACTATCTTGATCCATGTTTTTTTTAGCCACATATCTGTAAATTTAGATTCTAGTCTAAGGAGAGGAAATCTCTTTTCAAATAAATTCTTTAATTTTTTTTCTAATTTCTCAGTTGATTTATCGCCAGATCCTGCAACAATGAATATAGACTTGTAGTCTAATTCAGTTGATGACAGGATTTTCCAAGCAAGATACCTAAGCATGAAAGCCGTAAGTCCAATTCCATTAGCCTTGTTTATCCAGATGGTTTGATTCTTCTCTATGGTGTCAAAAATTTTTTCTTGAAAATCAAAAATTGGATATTGGATGCCGTCTTTTGTAGGCAGCGATATCAGATGATTGAAACAACATCGTCCATTTGTCTTCAAATACTTAGACCTATGTAAGTAATTTTCCCATATCCAGAAAGGATTGTCGATAAATATTGACAAAATGTCTTTGCTTTGATGAAAGACCGAACTATCTAATCCTGGCATTTTTCTGTGTCTTCCATGCCTGCTATGTTTGCACTTATAATAGGAGTTCCTAAACAAAGTTAACTTAATGGTCTAGTGTTCTTCTTACCTCAATAAATAAATTTTAACTTGACTGCAATTTCTATAAATTAGAATGCTAGAGGTAATAATGGGCAAAGGTATTTGGTTCTGATGAGTTTTGGTCCTTCATGAATTGCCAATAAATTAATCCACCGTAAACGACCAAATCCCGAGAAAGCATTTCCATTCTTGCTTGTAATTTTTTGCTTACTATTTGACGTTCTGAATCAAAGTCTTCTCGTTCATTAATGGAAATACCATATGGTAGGCTCCATGCATAGCACTGCCTTACTGCTGTCCTCATTTGATCCATAACGGTTAAACCCTTCTCATGTGATGAAACTATGTAACCAAATGTCTTTCCTGAAAATTCTTTCCAAAAAAAATCTAAAAAATTCTTCATCGCTCCTGACATGGATCCATGATAATCAGGTGAGGCAAGAACAAATACATTAGCCCAATTTACATCACTAGTAATTTTTTTAACAATATTGTTTTCGATTTTAGTGCCAGGCTTGTACATTGGTAATTCAGTTTCTAATAGATTAACCAACCTTGCTTCAGTGTTGTACTTTACAGTGATGATTTCTAGAATGTTTTTGAGAGCTTTTGTGCTAAATGAATTCTTTCTCATACTGCTCCCAATCCCCAAGACTCTGACTTTTTCTTTCGTAGGGTCTAATCCTAAGGCGGTATATATAAAATATTTTCTTAGATGAAATCCAGTTGTAAAAAAATAAAATAACTATTAAAATGCAATAAACATATCATTATAGGTGCAATATGACAATAACCATAAGACCAGACTCCACTTTTACAGATCTATTAAAAAATAATCTAAGATCAAGATACGATGAAAGGAAAAAGGAAAGAATAGGCACAGCACCCATTCATGTTTCTGACATACTGCCCAGCACTTGTATAAGAAAGCAATATTATTCACGTCTTTACCCAGATGAAGATCCTATCACGGATGAATCAATACACCATTTTGTTAGGGGAGAATCCAGTGAATTTGCCCTTACAAAGCTTGCCAATTTTGGTGTGGCACAAGCTGAATTGCAAATGGATGATATAGTTGCGCATCCTGACATTATGAATGACGTGGGCGAAAAAAAGGTAGTAATAGAGCTTAAGGACACAGTTGCCGGTAAGAGATTTGACATAAATGATTATACCTTCCGTTCCTATTTAAGACAACTAATTTATTATCTGATAATGACAGATATAGAACGCGGCATCATTTCAATTAGATATAACGTTAGAGAATTGAAATTGATTAAAAAAGATGAAAGAGGAGAGTATTTCTTTAGACCCAACAATGCGAAGGTTGCTGGAGTAGAAAGTTGGTCCGTCAACCTGCCGAAAGATGATATAGCAAGAGAAATATTGAGAAATGAGATGGTATTAAGAAAGAAGATGCTTGTAACGGCGCTGGATAATCACGATGTGTCAATACTTCCCAGATTAAAAGAGCCATTGAAATCAATTAAGTGCCCAAATTGTCCCTTTTACGAAAAATGTTATGATGACATCGAGGGTGAGAGGGCTTTGGATATTGCTGAGCAAACTGATATCTTTGATATCCGAGGGACGCTAGACTTTAAACCGTTTTGATTCCTGGGTAATTTTATAATTAGTAATTTCGCCTTATTGAATCTCAAAATTTAATTAATATCCAATTCTTTGGGGTAAAATATTAATGCATCATTAGGAAGTGTTATTTTAATGATGTACTGCAAAAAAGATTATACTTATTCATTAAAACCTGCGATATCTGCGGGTTGGATAAAATAATTTTCCAATCAATCTAACAATCGTAATTAGTTTTTATTACTACCAATAATCCTAAGTTTATTAATGATAATTATTTCCAAATTCAAATAAAGTACTTGAGGTAGAACCATTTGCTTGACCAAATATGTAATTTTAGGACTGCTCTTGATTACACTAACAATTGCTTCACTCGGTACAATTAGTGGAAGACTATATGCGATAGAACAGTTAACTACGATGGCAGGATCCAATGAGGATGAATGTAATAGAATCTTTAACTGTAAAATCAAAACAGAAAATGCAGTTAAATACCCAGATAGTGTTAGTCCATTTGACAAATCTGGAGAAATAGGCAAGACGATGACCAGTAATGTCAATGACGCTAAAAAAATTCAAGAACAATCTTGTCAAAAATTAATGCAAGTTGATATTGAACAAACAAAGGACCAAAAGAGTGGTGAACAATTACCAAATTACTTAATCTGTTTGCCTTGACTTAATTTTGATGCTATAGAAAAGGAGATGAAAAATATATGGTTATGGAATTTAAATGTAATAGTAATTCATGATGAATGGTTAAGATTCAAAGAAAAAAACTGTAAGTTAATTCCAGTGTAAAGCCGTCAATCTAGATAATCTGAGATCCTTTTCTGTTTCCTGATTTT
>JAJPIN010000032.1 GCA_021324715.1 Nitrososphaeria archaeon | reverse complement strand
TTATCTTTGTTCAGATCAGTATTTACCTCAGTGTTAACGCTGTTTTGGTCTTTGCCTTTGTTCTGTTTGTCTTGTTCTGATATTTGCTTGTCGTCTTGATGTTTATTGGTATTTGATTCATCGTTACTCGATTGTTTATCTTTGTGCAAATTGTTAATGTCATTTTTATTCTTATTGTCACCTGATTGTGTCTTATCTTTTTTGTTGTCAGAAGAATCGTGTTTTTCCAACTTTTGGTTTAACTTTTCCATTTTTTTATTTAATTTATCGTTTAAATCTTGATTAAGTTGACCTAGATTTGATTTATCCTCCCCAATGTGTGAGGCAATACATTGATTAACATTAACATCTGCTTTATTGTCACATAACTCATTCTTCAATTCGTCAAGGTTTGGGTTGGATGTTAAGTTTGGCATTCCAATACCACGCTCTGTATGCTTGATAGGGATTATTGCAGCTTTATCTAAATCATCAAATGAGAGTTTATCCAGATGAGGTTGGGCTAATATAAAATTCTGATTATTAATTAACAAATTTGAGGAAATAATGAGAAATATTATTGAAAATCCTAGTATATATCCTACATTTCTGAATCTAGTTATCAACAAATTACTTACGCCTTCCAGTTATCTTGAATTAATAAATATTTTCAGATTCCAGGCTCTATTAAAAAATTCAGTAAGAATGTTATATTTTCTTAATAGGGCAGATGGTACATACATAATCATCTGGATGCGAATATGTCCTAAAAATGCATTAACTTTATGAGATCCTTAGGTTTGAAAAATGGAGACTGGAATTTTTTATCGAAAGTATAACCATTAGATTGCGAATAAACCTGTCTTCATGTTACTGACATTAGATAAGTTTGTTTATTTTTTAGTAAAAATATTTTCAATTATTGTTATGTTTTTTAGTATCATATTCTGGAAGAAAACTTCCAGATTCAGGCTTGAATTTTCCATCACTTTTTATCTCGCCCAACAGATCGAATGGACTATTCTTACCAGAATGTAGCTCTTGTAAGGAACCTTCTTTCTTTGCTACGTCTCTTTCCAGTTGTAATAATGCAAATACATCCTTATTTTTAGGTGATGTTGCACTGGTAGTTGAATTATTTTCCGTCACTCCACTCACAAGATTTAGTTGTGTTAGAGTAGCAGAAATCGATATCATTAACATCAAAAGGAAAATTTGCATTGCTATTACCATGTGCATTATATATTCTGCACCTAACTTATATAATATTTTCTCTTACCAAATTCCTAGTTAATTTAGTGTAAGAAATATTATCGTAATATGGATGATGTATCAAACCAATATTGCCAAAACTTAATTCTGAATAAAGAAATAGATGATTATTCAGAAATATGCTGCGACTTGTTCAAATACAGGAATATGAAGCGATAACGGTTTTTTTAGGGTAGAAAATACGCTACATTCTCGTTCAAAATGTTCGCACTATTTTTGAGGTGATGGCGTCTTGGAACTAATACAATTATTGAACCTATAAAATGAAATTCCGTTATTTTTTGATATCAAGTGCATTCCGAATTTCGAATGATTATCAGATTGAATATCATAGATTATGTTCCTGCATATGTAAATATCCTAGTAAAGTACATTCATTCATTGTCTTGAATAAATATGCCAAATTTTGGATTAAGAAACTCAACCTCAGTAAACATCCAGAGGGTGGATATTTTGCTGATACGTACAAATCTGATAAAATTATACCTTTGCCTGGTTATGATGGGTCTAGATCGATATGCACAGCTATCTATTATTTATTGACAGGAAATCAATTTTCATCATTTCATATCATGAAGTCGGATGAGATTTGGCATTTTTGTTCTGGTTCTAGCTTGACACTATACATAATAGACTCAAAAGGAAAATTAAAAGAGGCCTTTCTAGGACCAAATATTAGTAAAGGAGAAACGTTTCAGCTGGTTATAAAGTCTGGTTGTTGGTTTGCAGCTTCAGTAAATGAGAAGAAATCTTATTCATTAGTGGGTTGCACAGTTTCTCCTGGATTTGATTATAAGGATTGGGAAATAGGTAACAGAAAAAGGCTAACAGAAATGTACCCTGAACATAAACAGATAATCGAAAGGTATACGAGCGCTGTGCAAATATAAAAAATCTATCAAAGTTAATAAACCTCGCTTAACATACCTTCTCAATAGCTGAATTGTTCAAATATCTAAATCATCGCTCGAATGTAAACAATATTTTATTCTAGTACCAAATTCATTTCGATACCGGTGCCAGAAAATCGAAGACATTATCTACTTTTTGATTCTTCTCATTATGAATATTCTCATTTTCATTGTAGTCATTGAGAACAGGTTTATCATCGGTAGTAGGATTCAGAACAGGTTTATCATCGGTAGTAGGATTCAGAACAGGTTTATCATCGGTAGTAGGATTCAGAACAGGTTTATCCTTTCCTTCGACACTACACCCGGCACTGGAAGGTATTGTTGTACATTCTTGGAATTTGTTTTGAGAATCTAATTCGTTCTTAAGGTCATTGCTGTTTGCGCTTAATACATTATGTACGTAATTACTAATTGGTGGTTCTAATAGATTCTGTGGTTTATCCATTTTAAAGGATATTGCTTTCATAACCTTGGGATAATCCTTGGACGAAACATCCAAATTAATTTGATATGTATTGTCACCACTTGTTGCAGGAGTATCCCACGTGTAGGACATTACTCCGTTGGCGTCAGTTTTTTCTGAAATCTTCTTTCCTCCAATATTTGTCATAACATCTGCGCCAGTTATTGATTGTTTATTATTGGCGTCCAAAACCTTTACATCAATAGTTTGTTTGTCGCCAGGAGCAACAATATCTTTTAATAGACTTGCTTCAACCAGCAATTGTTTTTGAATCTCGAAATTTCCTGTTATTGAAGCCGGTTCATAGCCATTAGCAGATGCTGAAACCAGTACATCATATTTACCAGATGGAGTATTCGAAGTTATATTCCAGGAATGAG
>JAJPIN010000101.1 GCA_021324715.1 Nitrososphaeria archaeon | reverse complement strand
AGAGATGTTCCATACTGGTTTACTATCTTTTCCTTACTTCCGTTGAAGTGATAACTTTACAAGTAACAGTCTTAAAACTAAATTTAATCGATTACCAGGGGATAAGCAAAATATCAGTGATTTGGAATTACTGGGACACATTCAGCGCTAAAGCAACATCTGGAATGCCGAGATGCCAAGTATAGTAAATGATACTAACAATCTATATTAAAATATCACAAGGTGTGTATTAATTGGAAGTCAGCGATTTGGCTCAGCGCTTGATTAACCTTAAGAACGAATACCTTAATGAATTTCATTCGTACAACCACATTAGGGAATTTATCCCCGTTGCAAATAAGCAAAGCTTATTTGACAACAGACTATTGGAAAAACTACATACATTCTTTAACAATAACAAAATATACTATAAACAACATGGTATAACACTTTCTAATATTCCGTGCATATCTTATGAAGGGGATGTAAATCAATTTTGGTTAAGTGCTAAAAAATATGATACTAGTTACCAACCATTTCTTCCAACGTGGGGACTCTCAGCTCTTGTAATGATTCTAGTTGCAAAAGATTTGGGATTTCAAAATATCATAGATTTAGGATCGGGAGATGGTAGATTGATATTTTGTGGGAGTATACTTGGTCTTAATTGCATAGGGGTAGAGATTGATAAAGATCTATGTGACCTACAAAATAGTATATCTTTGTCTACTAACGTAAAATATAAAGTCGTTAACAGCGATTCGAATTCAATAGACTATTCACAATTTAATCTAGAAAATACCATTATATTCATTTCTGCATTGCCTGATTCTGGAGAAATATTATCTTACAGTTTGCTAAATCACTTGAAAAAATATTATCCTAAATTGCACAACGTGGGTATCAACCTAATGGGGAGTCATACCTACAGGCAATATTCGCGAGATAAATCTATGTGCGGATGGGGAAAATTCATAAATGATTCTGGATTAGAAATAGTGAAGTGTCTAAGTCTCCCAACCTCCTGGACACTTGATGAAAAAAAGGGAACACCATATCTGTTTACACTTTTCAAATATTGATTATTTATATTAAAATTATTGATCTTGCCAATGAACCGTTCTAATCACGGTGGGAATTTTGAATTTGACTTCTTTAGTACTATTGTCGTTGTGCGCAACCGGAACCCTAATGTTATTAATGTAATGACAGAGTCTTAAATAACAATATATTTGGTATGTGGTTCGTAAAATCTATAAAATAAAGGGTTTGGTGAGTGAACTGCTGAGATACATGGTATATCTTAAAAATGAGAAATATTTTCCAAAAGATGCTACCTCAATCCTCTCTTTATGTAGAAGTACTTTACAAGATGTCAAAGTCATAATCAGGGATGTTCGGGTTGCAAGTCACTTTCTTGAACTTGACATAAGCATACCAACTTTATCAGATGTCAATGAAATAAATTCGAACCTTTCAAAAATAGCTCCAGTATTAGAAATTGATAGAATTGTCGAGAAGGAATTTGACAAAAAAGAGTCAGTCACGTTGGCTCGTCAACTCTTCAATGATGAAAAATACTGGAAAACGCATGAAGTTCTTGAGGCTATTTGGAAAAATACCAAAGGTAGCGAAAGAGACTTGTTGAATGGCATTATTCTAGTTGCCGCTGCATTAGTGCATTACCAAAAAGGGGAACTAGCAATTTGTATATCTATTATGAAAAGGGCACTAGTTAAATTGGATAAATCATACGACAAATATTATGATATTGATATTGAATCATTAAAGAGAAAGGTTGCGGGTATGGTTAATTCAGATACGGTTTCAACTATTAAAATTTAGTCTAATGAAAAATTGAACAAATCAAGAGCGAGGTTCGAGTCGTATCCCGCTTCACTCTGATTTTCTGTTTCTTCTTAATCTCATAATGCATGCAGCTACAATTAAACCAGCAAGTATGGAGATAAGGATGAAAAAAGTACTCTCATCTCTTACAGTCCCTTTTGGCAAGATTGCGAAAAATATGGAAAAAAGATTTGTCATATTTGACTCATGGATAATCAACTAGGTGGGAGAATTAAATATTTCTTAATTATTTTTAAATAATAATAATAAGTCTCTTTTATTGATTGCATATTGGTTAATAATGGAAAATCTGCTAAAAATAGACTCAAGGTTGGACTTGAAATTCATCAACAATTAGATACAAAAAATAAATTATTTTGTAATTGTGAGATAGTTGATGCTACAGAGCATGATTTTACCTTTAAGAGGAACCTGCGTCCGACTCGAAGTGAGATGGGATCCTATGATCAGGCAGCTCTTTTCGAATCGAAGAAAATTAAGATAATAAAATATCAATCCTCGAGGAATTCAAACTGTTTGATAGAATCAGATGAGGAACCTCCGGTGGAAGTAAACACGGAGGCCCTAGAAGTAGTATTAACTCTATGTTTAGCACTCCATTGTACTGTTGAAGATGAACTACACGTAATGAGAAAGATAGTAATAGACGGGTCAAATACGACTGGATTCCAAAGAACAATCCTTGTTGGCCGAGATGGTTTTTTGGACGTTGAAGGCATTAGGGTAGGTGTCCAGAGTATCTGTTTAGAAGAGGATGCTGCAAGAATAATTAATGAACAAAATAAAGATAATGATGAAAGTAACAAGATTTATTCTCTTGATAGGCTCGGAATACCACTAATTGAAATTGCACTTGAGCCCATTTCCAATTCTCCAACTTTTGTAACAATTTTAGCACAGACCGTTGGAAGACTTCTACGATCAACAAAAAAAGTCACAAGGGGAATTGGAAGCATAAGACAAGACGTTAATATTTCAGTTGACAATGGACCCGTCGTGGAAATTAAAGGTGTTCAACAGCTGTCACAACTTGCGCTTATAATTGATTACGAATCAAAAAGGCAGGATGGGTTAAATCAAATCGCAAAAAAATTGACTGAACGTAATATCAATCAATCAGAATTTATCGGTACTGTTACTGATGTTACAGATCTATTAAGAAATTCTTCATCAAAGGTATTAAAGAGAATTCTTACCGATGATTCTAAGATTATCGCATTTGTTTTACATGGTTTTAATGGTATACTATCCTTCGAGCCATATCCTGGAATTAGATTGGGCAAAGAGTTGGGGGATCTTGTAAAATCCTATGGAATAGGTGGGATATTTCACTCTGATGAATTACCAAACTATGGAATTAGCATTGATGATGTCCAGTCGATATCTTCTGTTCTGAGAATGAACAAGAATGACGCATTTATATTAGTAGGTGGATCAATAACGTTACTAAATACAGTTTTATTTGAGTTATTCAATAGAATCACAAAATCATTTTCAGGAGTCGTTCCTGAAACACGTTATGTAAGAATTGATGGTATTACAGCATTTAGTAGACCGAGGCCTGGATCATCAAGAATGTATCCAGAAACGGATATCCCATACATCTCTATAGATGATAATACGATGAAGGGTTTATCCAAACTCATACCTCAACCATGGGATGTAGTCATAGAACAAATTTCCAAGAAATATGATATTAACAAGACCTTGGCAGAGAATATATTTGACTCTCAGTATTTTATTCTATTTGAAAAAATAATTTCACAGACATCAATCAGCCCATCGTTCATTATATCTAAGCTTACGGAGGATTTGGTTAGTTTGGAGAGAGATGGATATGATACTTCAATCCTCACTGAGGATGTACTATTTTATTTGTTTATGCAATTAAACTATTCTAGAATATCCAAAGAGTCTGTTCCAATAATAATTGAAAAACTTCTCAAAAAAGAGGTTGATGATGTAGAGGAAGTAATAAGGTCATTTGGAACCGATAGCTTAACTGAAGAGTTTGTGGATGACACGATAAGCAGGATAATTAGTGAAAACAAGAAAGTGATTTCTGAGAAAGGACTCGATGCCGTTGGGCTATTGATGGGGAGGTGCATGGAAATTCTAAGGGGTAAGATAGACGGTGAGAAAGTTAATAAAAAACTTATGACCAAACTAATTAATTACATTCAAGGATCCAAGGAAAAATAAATTAAAAAAAATTGAAATCTTGGTGCTGACTGCGTATCTAGATAAAGAACGTATTTTAGCCTTAATTCGGAAACATAATAATTTATTAGTGTAGGTAGTTTTAGAATCTATTCAATAATTTGTTGTACTATGATCTAAAGTTGTTTATATTCAGGATTTCTGGCAAAGTCACAATTAAGTCAAGTTCTTGTATCCTGCTCTTCTTTTTAACCTTTTAAAGGATTCAAAGATAATCCAATAAATGCAGGCAGCAATACCAATAAGCATAATAATCACCCCTATTAAAATTGTTTGAATTTCAATCTTTGGATTTCTATTACTATCAAAAAGGATCGAACTGCCAAACATGCTTTTCGTATAAATCGCCGTCTTGTTGATATTAGCTAAAACTGCTGAATAGTTACCACTTATTGGTGCAACAATTGTAGTAAAGAACGGTCTTGAAAAATTCTGATCGAATATCAATGTTCCTTTCGGGTTTAAAATCCTTATATTAAGTACATTTAAGGAATTACCTGGTATAATGGATAAAGATAAGTTTTTTCCCTTTTGTACATCACTCAATGATAGTATGGCGTGACTTTCATTGCTTATTTTCCCATTAAACACAGTACTTGTAGAGTGAAATGGGTCTGGCACACGTATCGAAGAAATGGAAATTATTGTTACGCCAACTAACAAGGACATCAAACCTAAAGTTAAAACATTCCACTTCATTAATTATCGCCTACCGGGAATGCCATCCAACTACTTATCCTCATTTGACAACTGCAGATATGTATTTTAAATTAACCATATTCCCTAAATAATAGTATTAGGGTTATGCTTATCTTTTCATATTATGATCCAAAGTTAAATTCATAATATATATATAAACTAAATTTTGATATACTTTCAATGAGTAGTTTAAGGAACTCAAAGTCTATCTTGTTTGGTTTAACTTTTGTATTGATAATGTTCATGGCAAACGGAGTAATTGCTGCTCGTGCTCAATTACCCACTGCCGACAGTCCATTGGTTGGTGTTGCTATGAAGGGTGGATATGTAGATCAAAAAGAAAACCAAAATGATACCTCATTACCCCCTGCCAATTATTTCGATGAAAGCTTCAAGTTAATAAAAGATGCAGGACTAAATCATGCAAGGTTCCTATTCTATTGGGAAGCATACGAAAAAAATCCACAAGCTTTCATGAATGAATTAGAACAAGTGGCAAATCTCGCAGATAAATATGGCATTAAAGTTATTTACGATAACCATCAATGGCATACCTCCTCCTGGCTTGAAAAAAGAGGGACCGGATTTCCAATCTCTCTTTTTGAGAATAATTCCCAAAAATATCCAATGAATAGTGGGGGAAAAGAGGGACAACCAACTGCAAAGCTTTGGTGGTCTGATTTTTGGGATGGAAAAGTCAAGGATGGCCAAGGAAAGGACGCATGGACTTTGCTTGCTGACTTTTGGAAAAAGGTAATTACAAAGGTGGATGGTCATCCCAGTACTTTTGGATATGAAATCCTGAGCGAGCCTCACGTAGAGAGTGCGGATCAATGGGAAAAAATCGGAAATTTCAACTCATTCATAGCTGATGAAATACGAAAAGATAGTAATAAAACGGTTATTTACAGTATGAATGTTCCTCTCACAGGCTCTCTTCCTGGACCACTTCAATTAACGCCAGAAAATCTTGCCAAGATGGCTCCTACAAACAAAGAAAATGTAATGTTTAAAATAAGCGTATACGGAATTCCGGAC
The DNA here is from genome assembly GCA_021324715.1 of Nitrososphaeria archaeon. Classification (GTDB taxonomy): domain Archaea; phylum Thermoproteota; class Nitrososphaeria; order Nitrososphaerales; family Nitrososphaeraceae; genus TA-21. The sequence continues at coordinate 5,688 of JAJPIN010000101.1, read as the reverse complement.
AGAGATCAATATCAAAAGCAAAGATTTGATTTATTCAAAAAGACTAGTGAACTGACAGGTGACCCACTGTATATTGGTGAATGGAACAATGTGGTAAGAACTCAAGTTAACGGAGTATTTCAGCTAGATCCTGCAAAGAGTGGTCTTGACCAGCAAACTACAGATGCAATGCTCCAAGCATTTAAGAAGGACAACATAACTGCCTCAGCTTTCTGGAAATGGGATTACCAAGACGCAGATACTGCCAGCTTCAATTTAATCCTAAATCAAAATGGAACCCTAACTACAACGCCCTATTACACTTATTTGAAAAACTCAGTAGCTACAGTCTACCCTGACCTTAATACAAAGTAAATTATGTGAATTGGTCAGGGCTATTAGCCTCCGCTCCTACCAGTGATACAAAAACGTCATCTAAGGTAATAGGGGATACCTTGAAGAAAAAATTTTTCTTTATAGCTATTGCTGATAATTCCTGAATGTTAGACTCAAAAGTGAATAGTTTTAATATATCGGTACCAGAATCAATAACAGTGCCATAAGATTTTAGAACTTCACTGTCAACACCAGATTTTGATATCTCTACTTTAATATTTTCCTTGATATTCTTCCTAATGTCTGAAAGCGTTCCTTGCGAGATAATCACTCCCTTATCTATGATGACTATATCATCGGACAATTGTTCTGCTTCATCCATATAATGTGTTGTAAGGAGGATCGTTGTTCCGCTTTCCTTTTTTTCCTTGATCGCTTTCCAAATTTGACGTCTTGAGACTGGATCAAGGCCAATTGTGGGTTCGTCTAGGAATAGTAGCTTTGAGTCTGTAGCCATTGCCATTGCTACTAGTATTTTTTGTTTCATTCCTCCTGAAAGATACATTGCAAGCCTATTTCTAACATCATACAATTCGAACTCTTGAAGCACCTTTGTTGCCCTTATTGACGATTCGTTTTTATTCACTCCCCTAATTCTTAGCCAATAATAAACATGATCCCAAGGTGTAAGCGCACGTAGGGGTCTTCCTTCCTGTGGCACAATTGAAATATAATTTCGTATTTTTTCTGTATCCTTAATAAGGTCATCTTCAAATATTTTTATAATTCCTGAAGTTGGTAATAACTGTGTTGCACAAATTCTGACAAAAGTGGTTTTTCCTGCTCCATTTCTTCCAAGAAGAGTAAAAATTCTTCCCGGTTCAATTTCTAATGAAATATTCTTAATCGCAAATGATAACGATCCTTTATATTTTTTAGTAACTTTAACAGCTTCTACTGCGCTCATAAAGAAAAAACTTTGTCGTATACTAAATATCCACAGGACGATATGCAGATTTTATAACAGGAATCTGTGTCGTAATCGAAAATAACAATGATCCAACTTATTCCACATTGATAGAAACGCCGTGATCCTTCGAGTCCTTTAGCTTAAATGCTACTTCTAAAATTCCATTTTTGTATGTTGATTTGCCAGAGGATGGTTCTATCTGTTCAGGAAGCTCTATTTTTTTGTTGTACTTTCTTTCAGCGGAAACAGATTCTATGGTCAAAGAATTTTCGTTAGCGGTTATCCTCACATCTCCTTTACTTACACCTGGCAACTCTGCAATAATTTTCAATTTATCAACATCCTTTATAATATCTACTACGGGTTCCCTCTGATCGCTTACTGAAAATCTGCCGCTTAGAGAGCTCGGGAAAGTGTTCAAGTTTCCAAATTTTCTGACAACTGGTTTGCCATCCTCGCCAATTTTGAATGAATATCCATAAACTATTGGACCTAATTCACGTACAGTAGATCCATCATCAAGCTTGCGTTCTCTTATGAGATTCTTTGGTAGATTTTGGTCCATATTCTTGACCGCCTCTTGCATCAACTTTTCCATTTCCTTCATCATAGCATCTACGTCAGGGAACCATGAATTTGTTCTTCGTCGTCCAAACCACTCATCAAAAGGAGTTGACATAGGTAGTATCTTAATTTATTTAAATATAAATTTTATAGGTTCAACAAATTAAATTTTTTTAGTATCATCCAATTCTTTAATTAACCACTTTTGTCTTTCACTGACCTTAGTGGGTATCTCAAGATTTATCTTTACAATCTGATCACCCTTAGAACGCTGGCCGTGTACGGGTATCCCTTTTCCCCTTAGCCTGAAAATGGAATCAACTTGCGTACCTGCAGGAATTTTTAGCTTTTCACTTCCATATAATGTAGGTATTATTATTTCTGTTCCTAAAACCAACTCTGGATATTTGAGCTTCAGAGGGTAAAGTATATTTCCATTTTCAAGTCTCTCAAATGTTTGATGCGGTTTTACGTGAATTCGAATAAATAAATCTCCAGGAATTTCATTTTCAGAGGATATTCCTCTCCCACGTAATTGCAGCGTCATTCCATCTTCTATCCCTGGCGGTATCTCAATCTGAATTTTTTTTCTGGCTGAAACCTTACCTGACGCCTTACAATTTTGACATGGCTTTTCAATAATCTGGCCCATTCCTCTACAAGTTCGGCAGGTTTCCACAGTAACAAAAGTTGAAAATCTATTTTCATTAATTACTCTTTTTGTTTGTCCAACTCCATTGCACGATGCACACTTCTTAGGTTTCGTACCAGGATAGCAACCACTACCGCTGCACACCGAACATTTTTCTAATGACGGTACTTCGATAGTTTCATTCTTTCCGTTTATTATTTCCTCGAGGGTAAGAGACAAGTCGATGACGGTATCTTCTCCCCTATTGGTCCTACCGAAATTAAACCCAAATCCGAATGGATCACCCGCATTTCTGGTATTAAATCCCCCTCCAAATAACTGTTCAAATATATCTCTAATTCCACCAAATCCCATATCTCTGAAGATTTCGTCAAAATTAGATTCTGACCCTCTAAAGACCTCCTCGGAACCTAGGTGACCATATCTGTCATATTTTTTTCTTTTTTCATCATCAGATAGAACAGCATATGCTTCTGAAATTTCTTTAAATTTTTCTTCTGCACCCTCGCTCTTATTTCTATCCGGATGGTATTGGAGAGCTAACTTCCTATATTTATTTTTGATCTCTTCCTTAGTAGCGTTCTTCTCAACGTTCAATACCTCGTAATAGTCACGCTTTGTAGTCATGATAATATGCCATTGGTTGAAACTAGCTGATTCATTTCAGGTTCGCCTTTTTGACGAATCATGTTATGGATGAGTGTTAGACTGATTCGCACTATCTGAACTTGGAGCCCCACTATCTGAACTTGGAGCCCCACTATCTGAATTCGGAGAGGATGTAGTTTGTTGGGATGCAGCGGCTCCTGCAGCTCGATAAGCTTCTGTACTTATTTCACCTACTACACTTTTTAGGCCTTCTATTTTCTTCTTCATCTCTTCTATGTTATTTGATGAAACAGATTCCCTTAATTCCCTGATTGCGTTATTTACTTTTTCCACTTGTTCAGGTTTAATCTTGTCTTTCAGATCTTGCTGAGTTAATTTTTCTGCAGTGTAAATTAGGTTATCTGCTTCATTTTTCACTTCTGCTTCTTCTTTCTTCTTCTTATCCTGCTCTGCAAATTGTTCTGATTCCTTCTTAAGTCGTTCAATATCATCTTTAGATAATTTGGTATTAGCGGAAATTGTTATTTTTGATTCTTTAGATGTGGCCAAGTCTTTTGCTGTAACATTTAGAATTCCATTTGCGTCAATGTCAAAAGTAACCTCTACCTGCGGAATCCCTCTCGGTGCGGGAGGTATTCCTGATAAATTAAACATACCTAGCGAAACACAATCAGCCGCCATTGAGCGTTCTCCTTGCACTACATGGACAGTAACAGCATTTTGATAATCTGCAGCAGTAGTAAAGACTTTGCTTTTCTTTGTTGGAATGGTCGTATTCCTTTCGATGAGTGGTTCTTTTAATCCTCCGAGAACTTCAACGCCTAATGTGAGCGGAGTTACGTCTACTAGAAGGATGTCTGTAGTTACATCACCAGAAATGATCGCTCCCTGTATTGCTGCTCCCATTGCCACGGCTTCCATAGGATCTATTCCTCTTTCCGGCTCTTTTCCCATTACATTTGTAATAAATTGTCTAACAATCGGCATTCTCGTGGGTCCGCCTATCAATATAATCTTGTCAATGTCTGCTGGCTTTAACTTTGCATCCTCTATAGATTGTAACATGGGCGTTTTGCATCTTTCAATTATTGGTCTTAGTAAGTCTTCCAACTTTGATCTGGAAAGAGTAATTACCAAATTTTTGGGCCCAGAAGATGGATCATAAGACAAAAATGGCAGATTTATTTCAGTAGTCATTACATTTGACAATTCAATTTTTGCCTTTTCGGCTGCCTCTCTTATTCTCATCATTGCTGCCTTATCATTACGAATATCGACAGAACTTTGGCTTTTAAACTCTTGAACGATATATTCTATAATGGAATTATCCATATCCGTTCCTCCAAGCTGTGTATCACCTGAAGTACTCTTTACTTGAAATACTCCGCCACCCATTTCCATTATAGTAACGTCTAGAGTTCCGCCACCCAAATCGAATACCATTATCTTCAAGTCTTTGTTTACTTTATCTAGTCCATATGCCAGCGATGCAGCAGTAGGCTCATTAATAATTCTCACAACTTCAAGACCGGCGATTTCTCCAGCATCTTTGGTTGCTTGCCGTTGATTATCATTAAAGTAGGCCGGAACTGTTATTACCGCCTTGTCTACGGTCTCACCTACATAGGCTTCAGAATCCCTTTTTATTTTTTGCAAAATAAATGACGATATTTGCTGAGGTGTGTAAACCTTTTCATATACTTTAAATTTGAAATCAGTTCCCATCTTGCGTTTGGCTGCTAATACAGTACCCTCCGGATTTGTAACCATCTGCCTCCTTGCAGGTTCGCCTACCAGAAGTTGGCCATCCTTCGTAAAAGCCACATACGAGGGGAAAGCTTTTCCACCAACTGATGTTCCTTCAGCAGCTTGTATAATCGAAGGTTTACCGCCAATCATAACCGATGCTGCAGAATTACTTGTTCCTAGGTCTATACCAATAATTTTACCCATTTTCTTACACTACTCCTTATCTGTTTCATTGATATCTTTATTTGTAACTGTTCTTTTGGATAAAATGACTGAAGAAGGTCTTAAAACTTTATTGCCCAAAAAATATCCCTTCCTTATCACTTCCATAATTGTGTTATCTGGAGCCAACTCATTAGATACAAAACCAATGGCGTCATGTATGTTTGGATCAAATGGTGTTCCCAAAGTTTCAATTTCTACCACTCCTTCATCCTTCATGAAACCTTCAAAATTAGTCATAATTCCTTGCATACCACCAATGACAGTAGAATCATAATCCCCATTTTTTAGAGTTTCAACAGCCAGTGTGCAATCGTCATAAATCTTTAATATCTTTGTCAATAGGGCCGCCCTATCTTCTTGAATTCTAGATTCCATTTGCTTTTCAATTTGTTTTCGATAATTGTCAAAATCCGCCATGAGATATCGAAGCTTTGATAGGTTTTTCTCAGAGACTTCTTTTTCCTTTTCAAGTTCTCCCTTTAGAAATTCTATTTCTCTATTCAGTACCTGACTGTCTGTAGTTTCAGATTTGATTCCATCTTCACCATCATCATTATCAATGTCTTTATTCAGTACCTGACTGTCTGTAGTTTCAGATTTGATT
>JAJPIN010000214.1 GCA_021324715.1 Nitrososphaeria archaeon | reverse complement strand
TTCGCCTGACCGTAGAACTGCAAGACTACAGCTAACAGAAAAGAACAAAATTCAACTTTTTGTTTATGTCTCATTAGCGAAGATCCGGATGACCCAACCATTGAAGAAATCAAATTCTAAAGTTGAAAAAACAATAAATAAAATCAGGTCAGTTAGTCTACTATTTTTGGATGGATTTCGTTTGGCTAGTAAAGGAACTATCCGATACAGCGGGATTGAAAGCATTTTCCTCTGTGGATGTTTTTAGTCGGGTAACGTCCCTCTTAAAAAACAAGTCTATCATCCAATCCACCGAAACTCGCAATTTCTTTTCTACAGTTGGAAGATTAGATAGATAGTATGAACGCCAAAACCACCAAGCAACAAATCCATGAACCTTATGTCCGAGTATAATGCCAACACCATTTCGCTTACCTATCAGCGTCATAACCCCTTTTGTTTTGTAATTGAATGATTCTTTATTACTTTCCTGACCATTAATTTTAACAATTAAATTTTTTGCAGCAATTTTTCCCTGTCTTAATGCGTGTTGAGCAGTTGGGGGATAAGGCTTTCCTGTTCTAGGATCTGTAATACATGCACAATCGCCTACTGCCATAGCACTATCAACATGCCCAGAAACTTCAAGATAATTGTTGGTCATTATTCTATCAGATTTATCGTGTTCACAAGAAAGAGTGGAAAGCAAGTTATGGGGCTTTCCTCCTCCAGCCCATACCACTGTTTGTGTTGTGAAAGTAGTGCCTTCATTTAATTTAACAGTCTCTGAGTTAACCTCAATCACTCGTGCGTTTAAAATTACTTCAACTCCATTTTTTCTTATTATCTTTAAAGCAAAATCCGATAAATCTTCTGTTACTTCTGGCAGTATCCTTCCGCCTGCATTTACCAGTATTACTCTTACAAAAGATTTTTGAAGATTGTGGTAAAAATATTTTATAGAATCAACTATAAAGTCATTCAATTCGCCTACAATTTCGACACCAGAAAAACCTCCTCCAACTACCACGAAAGTTAATAGTTTATTCCTAAGGTGAAGATCTTCATGTTCAATGTCGGCCTGTTCTAACATATTTATCACATGATTACGTAAGATTATGGCATCACCAAGGCTCTTAAGAGTAAAGGCTTGTTTACTGGCTCCACTGATACCGTAGAAGTTTGTTTCACTTCCGAGCGCAATAACAAGGTGGTCATATTTTAGAATATGATTACGCCACTCAAGAGGGTTTGTAAGCTTTCCGATCCTGTGAGTTATTACAACTTTCTTATTTTCCAAATCAATTGACTCTATCTGTGTTTCATAAAATTTTGCTCTATTGCAAAACGCTCTCAGCGGCGTTACTATATGCCTTGTTTCTATCATGCCTGATGATATTTCAGGAAGCATTGGTGTAAAAAGGAAAAAGTTGTCCCGACTCACCAGTGTTATATCTATCCTAATATCATTCTGAAATGCGCTTTGAAGCTGTCGTAAAACTTCTATTCCTGCGAATCCACCTCCCAATATTAAAATGTGTATTAATTGAAGTGGTTTTTCTCCATGTACAAGTTGCACATGTTTTTGGTATGAATCGATCCTAGAAAAGGAAATATCACATTTTTTACATCTATAACGACTCCCGAACCTAATTGATAAAGTAGATGATGTTACTCCTACAGCTATTCCAAAGACAAGATGCATGATAATATAGCTTACAATCACTAAGGGGAAGTTATAATGCGATGATGTCGTAGCATATTCGTCATAGTCTTCAGGCATAGATGCATTTAGAATACGGTTAATCTCTGGTTGCAAAATTAACATATAAACAGGGATGAAAAAAACAATTAAGACAACAGTACCGGCAAATAGTCCGTAAATCAAACCATTTGAAAGCTTGCTTATGTTAAGTATACCAGTTTTATAGAGAAAGACTCCGATAACAATGCCTATTGAAATTGCTGTTATTGTATGAATTGCTATTCCCGCATAAGCAGCGTTAGAAGTGTAGACTCCTACAACATGTCCAAATGCGACCCATGTAACGTAGTAAGGTAAGCCCATTCCAACTTCAAAAATAGTAGGAATCAGCATGGACACAGCTCCTAGCATTGCGCCTATAACAACGAAGAATACCTCACGTTTCAGAGAAAAATCTACTCTTATTTCCGTACCGCTACCTTTCATTATTAATTAGATCTAGACCTCCAGATGTTTAAACACACACCTAAAAAGCGCGACTCTTTTAACCTTTGCTTAAATAAGATCCTTAATTCTTATTTATTTTAATGCAGAGAGTTTAATCACGAACGTAGATACGGAGTTTGAGGACGCAATTTTTCCTGCATGGATAAGTTACTCTTCTATTCGTATCTATTGAAATCGTCGGGACAAAAGTACATCTACTGGTGGGATATTCTCTATCACTTCCTAAACAACCCACCAGTGATTTAATAAATTTCCCTTTTAAGGGGAATCATAGCCAAACCGTGCTTATCTATGGGTAGAAAACGAGTATCAAATTGTATGAATGTGGTAGCGGTCTGTTTCCTCTCAATTGTTTATATATTTTTTGTAGTTCCCTCCTCAATCCAGA